>JABINT010000053.1 GCA_018698075.1 Acidiferrobacteraceae bacterium | reverse complement strand
GGGCGCGTATCCTGGAATGTCGCCATACAAATCTGGTTGGACAGCAATAAACGAGGCTAACCCGGCTGAAGCTAAACGCCAACGGATGGTGCTTGATGGCCCCAATTGCATAGACGACCTGCGAGAGGGGCGGATCCATTTTCGAGACACGCCTGTCCAGCAATCTCTTGAGGACTGGAACGACTTCTGGTCTGAATACAAAAACGCCTAGGCATGGGCAAGGAAAGCCGGCCCTTCAGGGCCGGCTTTTTTCCTTGCGCTCTGATACTCCTTCACTGCACCTGAATCCGCGCTTTTGAGTCTACTTACCGGCCAAAACACTGTGCCGCATCTTTCAAAGCGCCACACCGTGACCTTGTATGGCCTGACATGGTCGATGCCCATCGTTATTTGGCAGCTGGTTTTCTTTGTTTTCCCACTGATTTTCCTTGTCGTTATGAGTTTCTGGCTGGTCATAAACTATCGGATGGTGCCGGGGTGGGATACAGTAAATTGGACCAAAATGTACTCTAAGGGATATTTCTGGGATACCTACTGGAGGACGCTTGCCTATGCAATGATCGCTACCATAACCACGACCATACTGGCTTTCCCTTGTTCGTTTGCCCTTGCCTTCAAAGTATCTGCCACATTGCGGCGCTGGGCGTTGTTCTTTTTGATCGTGCCTTTTTTTACCAGTTACCTGGTACGCATTTACTCCTGGCAAATCTTTCTAAACGATAACGGTATTTTCAACAGGATGTTCGACTATCTCGGGCTTGGTCCTTTTCATTTGCTTAACAATTTTTTCGGGACTCTCGTTGGATATCTGACACTATGCTTGCCGCTTGCGGTAGTCCTTCAATTGATCTCATTGGCGAATGTTGATCGTAACCTGATCGAGGCCGCACACAATCTTGGTTGCGGGCGACTGAAGACTGTTTTTCTGGTGATCGTTCCGATGGCCAAAATAGGGATCATCCTTGGCGCAGTATTTACTTTTATTCTATCTTTTGGAGACTTCGTAAGCCCCTATTACCTGGGCGGTTCAAAACCTCCCACCTTAAGCATCCTGATAATCGATACCACAAAATCTGGCCAGCAATGGCCTCGTGCCGCGGTCGTCGCCGTCACAATGATCATTACACTTTTGACGATTATGTTCGCGTCTGTCTCGGCCGCGTATCGGAAAAAACCATGACCCGCCTATCTGGCCAAAACCTGCTCCTTCGAGGATATGTTGTTTTGGTCTTTGTGTTTGTCTTTACACCAATTGTCACGAGCTTCGTATTTTCCGTTAACTCCGACAGATTTCCGACGATTCCGTTGGGTCACTTTACGACTCATTGGTACGAGACCATTTTCGCCGACCCGGACATATGGGAGGCTTTTCGGGTCAGCGCCCTGGTCTCAGTCAGTGTCGCTACCCTGGCTACGTTCATCGGGTTTTGTACGGCCTATACTGATTACCGTTATAACTTTACCGGCAAGGCGTTGTATTTGTCTTTAGCACTACTGCCCCCGACTATCCCTCTTGTGATTATGGGATTGGCAATGCTTGCACTGCTGGCACGAATCAATATGTCTGGTCAAATTCACTCAATTGTGGTGAGTCATGTGGTTCTATGTGCGCCATTTGCAATGGCTGTTGTCCGAATGCGGCTGGCCCAGATCAACCCGGATCTTGAGCCGGCTGCCTGGAATCTTGGTGCCTCGCCGTGGCGAGCCATGCGTGAGGTTATCATCCCATTTTGCCGGCCTGCGATTGCGTCCGCTTTTTGTCTGACCGCAGCGGTATCCTTCGACGAGTTTGCTGTCGCATGGTTTGTCTCCGGCCTGAACAAAACAGTTCCTGTGATGATTCTGGAGATCCTCCAGGGAAACACCGATCCCCAGATTAATGCGATTGGATCTATTGTGTTTGCAATCTCAATGTCGCTTGTGGTGATCGCACAACTGATCTTTTTTCGAAAGGCATCAGCGCCGACGACGACCGGTATTTAGACCTATGCCCAACACATCTGAAGCACGCCCTCTGGTCTCTTTTGAGGGGGTCACGAAACATTACGGCACAGTGGCGGCTGTGCATGCCATGGATCTGGATATCTATGCCGGAGAATTCCTCGCCCTCATGGGACCATCGGGATGCGGCAAGACCACCTCGTTGCGAATGTTAGCAGGACTTGAGGAACCCACCGAAGGAGAAATCCGCCTTGATGGAAAACGAATTAATGAGATCGACAGCGCCGACCGAGATACGCCGATGGTCTGGCAGAGTTTGGCCCTGTTTCCGTTTCTTAGTGTTCGACAGAACGTTGAGTTTGGCCTGAAGATGCGAAAAATCCCTTCTGGGGATCGTCAGCAGCGCGCCATGGAATGGCTCGAGCGGCTCGAGATCGCTGATCTTGCCGAACGCGATATCAGCCAACTCTCGGGCGGGCAGCGCCAAAGAGTTGCTCTGGCACGCTCACTGGTGACCGAGCCACGCATTCTTCTTCTTGATGAGCCTTTGAGTGCGCTCGATGCCAACCTTGTCGTCAAGATGCAGGGTGTCCTTTCCCGCCTGCAAAAAGAACTGGGTATTACTTTTGTCTACGTCACCCATAGTCAGTCTGAAGCGTTTGCAATGTCAGACCGGGTGGTGATCATGAGCCAGGGCAGGATCGAACAGATTGGCTCACCGAAGACTATCTATCGCAACCCGACATCTCGATTTGTCGCAGACTTTGTCGGATCAAACAATATCTTCTGTGGCACCGTATCAAAAGAGGGCGCCACTCTTCAGGTTAATACCTCGGTTGGCTGCTTTTCCTGCTCACCGGATAACGATGAAAATTCTTTTCCAATGGGCTCGACCCTCAACATGGTTATCAGTTCGGACCTCGTTCAGATCTCTTTGACTACTCCGGAGGCGGCAAACCAAGTCCGATGTCGGTTTATTAGCGAAGAATTTGTTGGCTCGATTGTGACGGTTTTTGCTGAACTGGAAAATGGTGCCGATTTCAAGGTTCAGGTACGCCAGCGTGACCTTGCCGATCTCGGATTAAAAGCAGGTGCTGTCTTTTATGCGTCCTGGAAAGCTACCGATGTCCATTTGATCAGCGAATCAGCATGATCGAGAACCCGCCTCCATGGCCCAAAAATTATAAGTGTGCCGTCAGCATAACCTTCGATATGGATGCAGACAGTCTTATTCATCTTGAGCGCCCCGACAACAGCTTTAAGCGGGTTTCGACAATCTCGCAACTTCGTTACGGTCCTGAAGTAGCGGTGTCACGGATTCTAGACACTTATAAACGACTGGGCTTACGGCAAACATTTTTTGTTCCGGCCTGGTGTGTCGCGCAATATCCTGATGTCATCCGTCGGATCATTGATCAGGGACATGAGATCGGCCACCATGGATACCTGCATGAGAACCCACTCGATTTCAATCGGGATGCGCAAGCCCTACTTCTTGACAAAGGAATCGATATCATTCAGCAATCAACTGGAGTTGCTCCTGTCGGATACCGCGCGCCGTTATATAACTACACCAACGACACTACAGATTTACTGATTGAACGAGGTTTCAAGTACGATGCCTCGTTAATGGGAGACGACATCCCGTATATCCTTAGATCACAAGAAAAAACCCTTATCGAATTACCCAGCCACTGGGGATGCGACGACTGGCCACCCTTTGCCCATGTACCCGACCTGGACTATCAAATGCCGGTGCGATCTCCCTCGGCCGGGTTAAGTGCGTTTATCGAGGAGTTTGAAGCGGCCTATCGATGGGGAGGTCTTTTCATTCCAGTTTGGCATCCATTTGTGACGGGCCGCCTTGCAAGATGGAACGCGGTCGAAGACTGGCTTTGTACTTTGGTCGCCCGCGAAGATATATGGTTCGCGCCCATGTGTGAAATAGCAGACCATATTCAGCAAATCTGGAATACTGGAACCCACACCCCACGAATCGATACTTTGCCCTACTACAAGGGCCCGGTAAGTTAAGAGTGTGTCGCGATGCATCCCATGGCTAGCCCGTAACAAAACCGCTCTGAGTCATTTTCAGGCACCCAAAGAATCATGAATCGACCCAAATTATGTTAGATCTGATTATAAGAAACGCGAGTATCCCTGATGAGCCGGCACTTTTGGATATTGCCTGTCGCGAAGGCCGCATCGTCGAACGCGCTGCGCATATTGATAGCCAGGCCGAGGTCGAGATTGACGCCAAAGGCTACCTCGTCAGTCCGCCTTTCGTCGACAGTCATTTCCATATGGATTCAACCCTGACCTATGGCAGGCCCCGAGTCAACGAGAGCGGCACGCTGCTCGAAGGCATCCGCTTGTGGGGGGAATTCAAATCAACCTTGTCGTCAGACGATTTCGAACAGCGTGCACTCATGCTCTGCCGTTGGGCCGTCGCTAAGGGTAATCTTGCGATCCGCTCCCATGTCGATATCAGCGATCCCTCACTGACGGCAGCTCACGTATTGCTCTCAGTTAAAGAGAAAGTCAAACCCTGGCTGGACCTTCAATTGGTGGCTTTCCCTCAGGACGGGTTTTACAGACACCCCGATGCCCAAAAGCAACTAGAGCAATCACTTGATCTGGGTATCGACGTTGTCGGCGGTATTCCCCACTTTGAGCGAAGTTATGAGGAAGGGCGTCAATCAGTAGAGGCGTTGTGCCGCATAGCTGCTGACCGCGGTTTAATGGTTGATATGCATTGTGACGAAACCGACGACCCCTCGTCGCGCCATATCGAAACTCTCGCATCCACTTCAATACGCCTTGGAATGCACGGACGGGTCAGCGGCTCCCACCTAACCTCCATGCATTCTATGGATGACTATTTCGCGGACAAACTGCTGGGATTAATGCATGAAGCGCAGATCAATGCAATCGCCTGCCCGCTGATCAACATTACCCTGCAAGGACGTAAAGATACCTACCCGAAGCGTCGTGGGATGACGCGAGTAAAAGAGATGGTAGATAGGGGAATCAACTGTTCGTTTGGGCACGACTGTGTCATGGATCCCTGGTATGCCGCGGGTAGCCACGACATGCTCGAAGTCGCTCATATGGGGCTCCATGTCGCGCAGATGACCGGAACCGCCCAAGCCCGTAGCGTCTACGATGCGATAACTATTAACCCTGCTAGAGCCCTGAATCTTGTCAATTATGGCCTTAGTGTTGGATGCAATGCCGACATGGTGATCCTGCAGGCAGCGGACCCTATTGAGGCAATCCGTTTGCGGGCCACTCGGCTATTTGTGATTCGCCGGGGCAAGATCATCAGCAAAACGCCAACGGTAAAAAGTGAAGTCGAGATGCTGGGTGCAACCCAGCAAATAGCTTTTGCCCAAACTGAAATCCCCTGACGCGGGGTATCAGTGAAAGCTCAACCCGCGGCCTGACCCTTTGCCTCGCAAATTTTGGCAACTGCCTTTTGCAGGCGTACCAGTCCCTGATCGATATCGTCTTTTGGAATAATGAGTGACGGCGCAACACGCAATACGTTGGCGCCAGCGACCAGAACAAACAGGCCTTCATTTTGAGCGGCCTGCATAAAATCCCGAGCCCTGCCGGTCCATGGCTCAGCGAGCACACAGCCTATCAGTAATCCCATGCCTCGAACCTGCTCAAATACCCCGTATTGCTGACCAATCGCGAGGATTCCCTCCTCAAGCCGTTGACGCCTCTCGCTAACCCCTGTTAACACGGCTGAAGCACTAACAATATCCAGGACCGCATTAGCCACTGCACAACCCATCGGGTTGCCACCCCAGGTGCTGCCGTGGGTGCCGACAGCTAGTGACGCTGCTACTTTGTCGCTCGTCAAGGTAGCTGCGATTGGAAAACCACCGCCCAGCGCCTTGGCCGTGGTTAAAAGATCAGGGATGACATCGAATGCCTGGTAGGCATATAGCGAACCAGTTCGGCCAACTCCCGTCTGGATTTCGTCCATGATCATCAGCGCCTGATACTGGTCACAAAGTTCCCGTATCCGCTTGAGAAATTCTGATTCAGCGGCTATTACCCCACCCTCTCCTTGTATCGGCTCGACAATTACCGCGCAGACATCGCTGTCGAAGGCATCTTCAAGCGCCTCTATGTCATTGAAAGGAAGATGCTGAATCCCACCGGGCAAGGGCCCGAAGCCCTCTCGGTAACTTTGTTGTCCACCCGCGGTTACAGTAAAAAGCGTGCGTCCATGAAAGGCGTTATCAAAGGACAGGATTCGACACTTTTTCTCGCCAAAATGGTCAAAGGCAAAACGTCGGGCAAGTTTTAATGCCGCTTCGTTAGCCTCTGCTCCAGAGTTGGAAAAAAATACCTTATCGGCAAACGTTAGTGCCACAAGTTTTTTTGCCAACAGCAGGGCCGGTTCCGTCACAAGAACATTGGCAGTGTGCCAAAGCTTGTTAGCCTGTTCCGTGAGGGCCTCAACCAACGCCGGGTGGGCGTGGCCCAGCGCATTTACTGCGATCCCGGCTGCGAAATCAATGTACTCCCGCCCGTCCTGATCCCATAGCCGAGATCCAGACCCTCGAACCGGAATCATCTGTGCAGGCGCGTAGTTCGGCATCATATATGTGTCGTACCAGCCTCGCTCAATGCTGCTCATTGATCAACCCTTCCATGACTTTAATAAAATGAGGTTTGATTCTAACCACGACACGGTGAAAACTCACCACCTGAGAATCGTTCTACCCTCGCGACTTCAAACCCGTGACACATACCACTGATTAAAAACACCGATACAGGCCACACCAACGCAAACTTTAGGATCGAGTCCCGGTTTTGGGGACGATACCACTCGATCAGCCCTTAGGAGGTTGCTAGAATACGTGCGCCCGTGATGACTATTTCCTGTTGCGGGCCCAACGGTGTGTTCCAACTATCTATATTCCAAACGGTCTTGTATGAAAAAAGAAACTTCTTCCGCTACTTACGCAGATGCTACCCGGGCGATCATTTCCGGGCGCTCGTCTTTCAGTCATCACGGTGTCGTCAATACGCCGGTCTATCATGCCTCGACCATTTTGCACCCCAATGTCGAGTCATTCGAAAAACGCCATGACTCCAAAACCGGTGGTCGACGAAAAGTCATCTACGGCTTACTAGGCACTCCGACGAGTTTCGATCTGGAAGAAGCGATTGCAAACCTTGAGGGGGGGTACGATGCCCTTCTCACCCCGTCTGGACTGGCTGCAATCAATATCGCCTTGCTGGCATTTTTGCGCCCCGGGGACCACGTGCTGGTAGCGGATTCGGTTTATGCATGGACTCGATCCTTTAGCGACCAGATGTTGGCGGATCTGGGTGTTGAAGTTCAATACTACAACCCCTTAGTTGGTGCAGATATCGCATCACTGATCCGACCCAAAACACGAGTGATTTTTCTGGAATCACCCGGCTCATACACCTTTGAGGTGCAGGATATTCCTGCGATCACAAAGGTCGCACGGGAGCATCAGGTAACAACCATCCTCGACAACACCTGGGCAACGCCACTATTTTTCAAATCATTTGAGCACGGGGTTGACGTATCTGTCCACGCGGCAACTAAGTATTTATCCGGCCACAGCGACGTCATGATGGGGGCAATTGTCTGCAACGAGGCCTCCTGGGAGGCTGTGCACCGTACCCACAAGTTGTTCGGCCAATGCGTCGGGCCAGACGATGCCTACGCCACGCTGCGCAGTGTACGAACCCTGCCAACGCGACTACGAGCCCATCAGGAGCAAGGAATCGCGCTTGCCACCTGGCTGGAAGGTCGTGATGAAATCGCCGAGGTGTTACACCCCGCGCTCCCGAGTCATCCCGGACACGAGATATGGCAACGCGATTTCCTCGGAGCATCCGGTCTTTTCAGTATTATCCTCAAACCTCAACCTCGCCAAGCAGTCCTGGATATGGTCAACAACCTCGAGCTTTTTGGGATAGGGGCCAGTTGGGGAGGCTATGAAAGCCTGCTGATCCCTGTGTATCCCCAAAAGCACCGAAGCGCCGTTCCGTGGAACTCATCGGGTCAACTCTTGCGCATCCACGCGGGGCTGGAATCCCTTGATGATCTTATCGTTGATCTTGAGGCAGGTTTGGACCGGCTTAGCACGTGAATTTGTTTGACTCCGTAATCAAAGTTGACACCGATGCCCCTGAACGAAACGTTGAAACCGGAATGTGAAACCTTCCTTTCACAGTTTCGCTCACTCCTGCTTGGCACGCTCAACGCCGAAGAGGAAGTGGATTTGAGTTACGCGCCGTTTGTTGATCATCACGACTCTTTTTTCATTTTGACCAGCCAGTTGTCTTCGCATACCGCCAACCTTAAACAGCGCGGTGGCGCCACAGTCTTTTTCATCGAAGATGAATCCGCTTGTGACGAGATCTACGCCCGGCGCAGGTTACGTTTTCAGTGCCAGGCCTTGGTCCATAGCCGTGACAGCGATACCTGGAAAACTCTTGCCCCGCTGTTTTTTGAACGTTTTGGCCAGATCATCGAAACATTGACCTCTTTGCCAGATTTCGAGTTGTTTCAACTGACCCCATCCAGCGGTCGCTGGGTAAAGGGCTTTGGCAAAGCCTTTGATTTTTGTGGGCGAATCGAACGCGATGCCGTCCACTTGAATCCCGCTAAAAGCCAGGACTCAGTTGGCTAACTGTCGTTCCTGGGATTGACAGGTCGCTTGCGTTTTACCCCGGTGGCGCGATTTGTTTTAGCCTTGTCGTTGGGCGCAGCCCGCGCTGAAGCAGGTGAGGAACGCATGGGCTTGCGCTGGGGCGTGCCGCGCCCCATTTTCATTCCTGCCAGGCGATAGAGTCCATCGTGCTGTGACCGCTGAAGCTCCTGATGCTGGCCACTTTTCAACTCGCGGCTCAGCCGGAACGAACCGTAACGCACCCGCACCAGGCGGCTGACTGTGCAACCCACACTCTCCCACATGCGCCGGACTTCACGGTAGCGCCCTTCTTTGAGGATCACGGTATGCCAGTGATTGGCACCACTGCCAGATTGCGTGCGAATCGACTCAAACCGGCACAACTGGCCGCCCAGAGGAATGCCTTCACTCAAACGGCGCAAGTCAGCCGGATTCACCTGACCACGGACCCGACAGCGGTACTCTCGCTCGATCTCCTGGGAGGGGTGCATCAAACGGTGTGCCAGTTCTCCGTCGGTGGTAAAGAGCATAAGGCCCGAGGTATTAAAGTCCAACCGCCCTACGGAAACCCAGCGCTGCCCGCGAAGCTTGGGCAGCGCATCAAAAACCGTTGGCCTGCCTTGCGGATCCTGCCGGGAACAAATCTGGCCCACCGGTTTATGATAGAGCAGTGCCCGCGAACTGCCCGGCGAAGTGGCGTTCAACTGAATCCTTCGCCCATCGACAAGCACACGGGACTGAGCGCCGACCTGTTGCCCGATTACTGCCACTTTTCCGTCAACCTCAACCCGGCCATGACGAATCCAGTCTTCGATCTCCCGCCTCGAACCCAAACCGGCGTGGGCGAGCATCTTCTGGATTCGTTCAGTCAATCTCGTGACTTGAGGCGACCCGTGAGATCGGATCTTCCTCGCCAGGGTCGCCAATGGGTTTGGCGCTGGCCGCTTCGGTTTCAGTTTCAACAGGCAACTGGGCGCGATCTGTCTCTGGCGACTCTTCAACCGAGGCCTGATCAGCCGTGGCATCCGGGTCTGGGCCAGACAATTCAGAATCCGGATCGCCATCTTCGCCAGGGTCACCAACGGGTGTCGCGATGGGTGCCGGCATCTCGATGCCCAGCTCGCGAGCAATATCGGCCAGTTCCCGCTCATCTTCGAGGTTAGGTAGCGACGTCAACGACGGCAGCCCAAAATATTCCAAAAAAGCCGAGGTAGTGACGTACAGGGCTGGATGTCCAGGCACCTCACGAGTGCCGGACTGACGCACCCATTCCCGGTCGAGCAAAGAGCGCATGATTTCGGTCGTCACCGTGACTCCGCGTATATCCTCGATATCACCCCGGGTAACCGGCTGGCGATAAGCAATAATCGCGAGGGTTTCCAACAGAGCCCGAGAGTACCGCGGCGGTCGGCTCTCCCGGAGCGTACGCAAAGCCGAGGCATACGGGGCACGAGTCTGAAAACGAAAGCCGCCCGCCACCTCAACAAGTTCAACCCCCCGGTCGGAGTAGTGACTTCTGAGTTGTTCTAATGACGACCGTATTTCATCGGCTCGCTCGCGGCTGGCCTGACCGGGGAAAAGGGTCTGCAAATCGCGGATACCCAAGGGACGCTCTGCCGAGAACAAGGCCGCCTCTACGGTATGAATAATTTCGTTCTTATCGTTCATGCA
This sequence comes from Acidiferrobacteraceae bacterium, assembly GCA_018698075.1. Classification (GTDB taxonomy): domain Bacteria; phylum Pseudomonadota; class Gammaproteobacteria; order Arenicellales; family UBA868; genus UBA868. The sequence goes on along the minus strand of JABINT010000053.1, from coordinate 35,803 downwards.
CTCTTGACTTTGACGTGGATTGGGGCAAAAGGTCCATTCTGGGTAACTGCCAGCACGTTATCACGGACCAACTCGAGTACGGCAATAAAGCTGACAACCAGCCCCTTGCGACCTTCGTCTGGACTGAAAAAATCTTGCAGGGATACGTACTCCCCGCTTCGGACCCTCTCCAGGATCTGAGTCATCCGCTCACGAACCGAAAATGTTTCGGGAACCATCTGCAGGTGTTCGCGGCGCGCGGCCGATAACATCGCAGATCGCATCGCTGTCACCAGATCTTCAAGGTCGACCCGAGTCTCCTCTTTAGGTGGATTGGGGTCCTCGACTCGAGCGTAGACCAAGTATAGATCGCGCTCCACCCGTGGCCGATCGTCGAGGTTCTCGGCGGCGTTTCGGAAGCGCTCGTACTCCTGAAGGCGCTTAATAAGAGCCGCCCGGGGATCCTCCTCTTCTTCCTCGCCCGGTCCCGGGCGCGGCAACAGCATGCGCGACTTGATCTCGGCCAGCATCGTTGCCATCACCAGGTAATCGGCCGCAAGATCCAACTGCATCCGCTGCATCACCTCAATATAGTGCATATACTGGCGGGTAATATCCGCCACGGGCAGATCAAGAATATCGATATTCTGCCTACGGATAAGGTGCAGCAACAGATCGAGCGGGCCCTCAAAGCCCTCTAAAACGACTTCTAGAGCCTCGGGCGGAATATACAGGCCCTCGGGCCACTGGTCGAAGGCCTTACCCCCGACAACAGCGCGTGCAGCAGTTCTCAGATTCGCCTCGGAGGCTCCGCTTGCAGGCACTTCACTCATTGGTAAAGGGTTCCTACTACCGTTCGCACTTCATGGATAGTCTCTTCAGCGGCATCTCTTGCTCGCTCGCAGCCAGACTCGATAATCTCACGCACCTGCTTGGGGTTTTGCTCAAAAGGACGGGCCCTGTCACGAAGAACAGATTGCTCCTTAAGGATCGCCTCCAACAATGGCTTCTTACAGTCGACGCAACCTATGCCGGCGCTACGACAACCGCTTGCCAACTCAAGACGTCGCGCTTCGTCGGTATAGATACGATGTAAATCCCATACCGGACATTTATCTGGGTCGCCGGGGTCATGGCGGCGCTGCCGCGCCGGATCCGTGGGCATGGTCATCAGCCGGGTACTTACCCGCTCAGGCTCGTCGCGCATCTGAATCGTATTGTTATACGACTTTGACATTTTTTGGCCATCCAGCCCCGGCATCTTTGCCGCTGGCGTCAGCAGCGCCTCTGGCTCGGGCAAGATTTCTCGGCCGCCGCCATCGAGGTATCCCACTAAACGCTGGCGGTCCTGCGGTCCTATATTCCCGGACCCCTCTAACACTTGGAGCGCCTGCTCCCGGGCCGAACTGACACCTTCCTGAAGCCACTGACGCCGCAAGCTTACGAATTGCTTGGCTGATTTCTTTCCCAGTTTGGCTAGTGCCTCAAGCGCCTTTTCTTCGAAAGCGCCATCACGGCCAAATATATGATTAAACCGCCGGGCAATCTCGCGGGTGAGTTCGACGTGTGGCACCTGGTCTTCGCCCACCGGCACCCCGGTGGCACGGTACATCAGAATATCCGCGCTTTGTAACAAGGGGTAGCCCAAAAAGCCGTAAGTCGCCAAATCACGATCATTCAGCTTCTGCTGCTGATCCTTAAAGCTCGGGACCCGCATGAGCCATCCCAGGGGAGTTACCATAGACAGTAGGAGATGTAGCTCGGCATGTTGGGGTATCCGGGACTGAATGAACAATGTCGCTTTATCCGGGTCTACCCCGGCTGCCAGCCAGTCGATGAGCATTTCCCAGACGTTGGCGTCCATTACCCCCGGCTCTTCGTAGTGGGTCGTCAGCGCATGCCAATCCGCTACGAAAAAAAAGCACTCGGATTGATCTTGCAGTGCGGTCCAATTCTTAAGGACCCCATGGTAATGCCCCAGATGCAGCCGGCCGGTGGGTCGCATCCCGGACAAGATTCGCCCGGATTCAGTTTTAGATGGCATCGCAGGGCTCTACAAGTATTCTATTCGTCAAAAGAAGTGATCAGAAAATAGATCCGGCTAAGGCGCACGATGCGCCTGTGTAATTGTACCTGATCACTCGGGCGCAAGCCTTAAAACCCGACGCCAGATGACTGTTTGAGCCTGGTTTTTTGAGCCAGAACTAAGACTACGTTACCCCTTCGTCCCCAGTGGGGGTTTATACCGGCCCACGCACAAAGTGCGAGTCCGATCAGGATATTCTGCAGCGCGAGACGAATCGTAAGGATCCGATCTTGTCCAGTCGTTGATCGAAACAGGCCCCAAGGCAGTCGCACAGTCTGCGCCCACCCGGCAAAACCATGTCGCCCTCAAGTTCTGCCAGCGGTTCAAGCACAAATCGCCGCTCAAGCATTCGTGGATGCGGAAGCGTCAGGGCGTCGCTCTGCAGCATCGTCTCGTTATACAAAAGCAAGTCCAGATCAATCAGCCTGGGACCAAATCGCTCACCGAGCCGAACCCGGCCCTGTTCAGTTTCGATCCGCAACAACTGCTCAAGCAGTTCACCAGGCTCAAGCGACGTATCAATACGGGCGACTGCGTTAAGAAAGTCTGGTTGTGCGCTCAGCCCGACCGGAGCGCTTTGGTAAACCGAGGAGACCGCGGTGAGCTCAACGCCAAAAATACGACCCAATGCATCGAGCGCGTCCTGAAGCACCGCCGCGGAATCACCAAGATTACTCCCCAGGCCTACCCAGGCAGAAACGCAAGAGCCAGATTCGATCACGTGGCTGGCTTGCTTTGCTCGTTAGATCGCTTTCGCGGGCGGCGTCTTTTGTTCCGCGCAGGCCCCGGGTTAAGCGCTTTTATCATCTCCTGTTGCTCGGGTACGCTATGTTCCTGAATTTGAGTCCACCACTCTGCCAAGCTCTCCGGCACCTCGCCAGCACCACCGCGCAACACCAAAAAATCATAGGCTGCGCGAAACCGCTTGTTCTCCAACAATCGATGGATAGTGCGAGGCCGCCGACTCTCAAGACGCCCTTGCAGTTCCCAGATTTCATATACGATAGTGCTGACGCGCCGAGGGATAGAAATCCGCTGGCATTCCCTACCGATTACCGCCACTGCCGCTTGCTGCAGGGCCGGGTAAGGCGCGACCCCATGGTCCATTCGGCGATCGCGCTCCACACACACGGCTCGCCACAACAACCCGGCAAATAAAAAAGCTGCAATAACCGGCTTTCCTTGTTTTACCCGCTGATCGGTATTCTTAAGAACCCGACAAACCAACCCGGTTCCTGGCGCGAGGTCAGTATCGGTAAAAGTGCGCTCTGCTTCGGGAAACAACTCAGCAAACATACCAAGATGGCGAAGCAGATTGAATAGATCCAACGCATACCCGTGGTGGAACATTTTCAGAACTTCATCAAAAAGACGCGCCGGCGGTACATGTCGAAGCAGGTAGGCATTTTGTGCGATCAGCCCTTCAATACCTTTTGCAAAAGTCAGGTCGAGTTTAGTCTTGAACCGAACCGCGCGCAGCATGCGCACTGGATCCTCATTGAGTCGCTCCTGGGGGTCCCCAATGAAGCGCAAACGACGCTCATGAATATCGTCAAACCCGCCGACATAATCAAAAATAGTATTACTTTCCGGATCATAGTAGAGCGCATTAACAGTCAAGTCGCGCCTTAATACATCTTCTTCGCGGGTCCCGAACACGTTGTCGCGCAGTATTCGACCGTGCTCGTTCAGCGCCGAGTCATCGTTTTCATCAGAGTCTGGTTTGGCACGGTAAGTTGATACTTCGATAACCTCCCGCCCCACCCGCACGTGCGCCAGTCGAAAGCGCCTGCCGATCAAACGGGCCCGGCGAAATACTTGCCGAACCTCATCGGGCAAAGCATCCGTCACTACGTCAAAGTCCTTTGGGCGCTGCCCAAGCAGCAAATCGCGCACGCAGCCGCCGACCAGCTCGGCCTGGTAACCGGATTGCTGCAACGTACTGACCACGGTGCGCGCACCAGGGCTGATGCTTTTTTCGGATAACCCGTGTCGCGATGAGGCTATCACCGTGGGTTGCAGATGCCCGGGAGGATCTCCGGTCCGGTTCTTGACAGCTGACTTCGGTGACGCTTTATTCAAGGGAGGCCTATGTGACAGTGCACCCTTTCGCAGGGTGACCAAAAAAAGTATGCGCGCATCAAGTCGATGCGCGTCAAAGGTGCCTATGTTAGCATCGCGCTGCGCGTTCAGCGCTATGTGCTCCCTTCGTCTAGCGGTTAGGACGCTGGCCTCTCACGCCGGAAACAGGGGTTCGATTCCCCTAGGGAGCGCCAATTTTCCACTCGCTTAGGTTCGGTTAGGTTTTTTTGAGCCCGGTGCTGGCCCAGAGCATGCCCACCCGGTTACACGAAATACGGTGAAAATGAAGCACTGTTTTCGGACCACGTGGTCTGTAGGTCGTGAGCCAGTTCGAGGCGCACTTCGAGTCTTGGTTATACAGCTGATGTGCTATCCGCTTTTACCAGCAGAAGATTTGATCCGCCGATTGTAATAACTGCCTTGGGATGCCAACACTTGCGCTTGCACCAAAGTCTTGCCCTCCAGCTGCGGTGATAAGATATTTCATGTAATGGAACTAATTCCCCCAGAACTATCCATGCTATCGGCAACAGGACTGGTAGCACTCAGTTTTTTTACCTCAATGTTGACGGCGGCAATAGGGATCGGTGGCGGTCTGCTCATGCTCACGGTGATGGTGTCTTTTCTGCCACCCATTGTCGTTTTACCCGTTCACGGAATGATTCAACTGGGTTCCAACAGCGGCCGGATGGCCCTGATGCGCCAGCATGTCGATTGGCGAATATGGGGGTTCTTTGCCATAGGCTCAATTCTTGGAGTCATCTTAGCTGGCCAGGTTTTCATTAACCTTTCACTAGACGTATTGCGGGCAGTATTGGGGCTCTTTGTGCTTTATGCTGTTTGGACGCCGAAATTAAGGCCATCCAATATTGCCCTTAAAGGTTATACGCTGGTGGGAGTAGGCACGGCCTTCATCACGATGTTCGTTGGTGCCACAGGGCCTTTGGTCTCTTCTTTTCTTTCCCCCGAAAAATTAGGTCGTGAGCGGGTAGTTGCGACTTTGGCTGCCTGCATGACTATCCAACATGGCCTTAAGGTCGTTGCCTTTGGCGTTATTGGTTTCTATTTTCAGCCGTGGATTCCTATAATTGCCGTCATGATCACAACTGGTTTTTTGGGCACTTTGCTGGGCCGCCGGATTCTTAAAGGATTGCCTGAGCAATTATTTTCCCGATTGTTCCGCGTTGTCCTAACACTTTTGGCAGGGCGCCTTCTCTACCTCGCCATGACGGCATGAAGATACTGCTGCTGGTCCGCTAGTCGCTTTTACGGACAGAAGATTTGAACCTGGGATTACCTCGACATTGGAGAACAGCTAGCAATGACTGAAACACAGGTTGTCTTACTCGGCACTGGCTCCCCTGTTGCCGATCCAGAACGTTCCGGTCCGGCACTTGCTGTGGTCGCTGCAGGCAAACCTTACCTGGTTGATTTTGGCCCTGGTGTGATCAGACGCGCGGCGAAATAGCCTGCATGACTCTGCGGCGAATCAGAAAAAACCTAACTGGCTTCAAACCGGTGTACCAACCACTGTCGTGCGAGCTACTGGACTTTGCCTGAACCCGCAAGTAACCGACGCAGCGGTACCACAGCACCGATCAGCAGTAACGCCACCAGGGCCAGGAGCGCCAGGGCGCTGCTGAATCCTCCGGAGCCGCCATAGAGTACCCCGATCGCAACCGGCCCGCCCACGCCACCAATCTCAGCCGCTGAAAAGAAGAATCCGCCTGCGGTCCCGGCCCGGCGTTCGCCAACCCCTGGTACTTCAACCAAAGTCAGGATCAGTACGGTCATCATTGAGCCACCGGCGATTCCCATCAGGATGAGTGCGAGATACAACGACGAGCCCATGCCCCCGATCAGGAACAGCAAACTACCAAACAACGAACAGCTAAAGAGCGCAATCAGTATGCCAAAGCGTCGTGACCCGGTTGCCAGTCGCGGTAAGGTCAATGCACTGACGATCCCCACCGCCGCCGGTACGAGCGCCAGCAGGCTGGCTTGCTTTAGCCCGGCACCAAAGTTATGCAACAGCTCAACCAGCCAGTTACTCATCGCATGGTTGATCGAAAATACACCGATACTCATCAGTAGAATCAGCCGTACCGGCGAAAGAGACAGCACAGCGCTAATCTCGTTCCACAGCGGGGCGCTTGGCGTAATCGGCCCAGCTGGGCGAGCAACACCCCGGCCGACCAAAAGCCAGAATAACCCTGCTGCTAAGGCGGCAAACCCCCACAGAATCAGCACCAGGCCCCAGCGACCGCCCAGCAATGGCATCAACATCGGCTGAGTGAATAACAGCGAGACCATGACGCCAACGCCAGGGCCAGTAATATAGATGCCCATTGCCAAGCCTCGCTCAGCACCGGTGAAATTTTCACTGACTACTTTGGGGGCGCCGGCCGATATCAAAGGGCCGCCCAGCCCAAACAAGGCCACCGCCGCCAATAGGTGCAGGTACTCCTGTGCGAATCCACGCGCTATCCCGGAGGCACCAATCAGCAAGGCGCCCCAAAACAACGCCTTGTGTGTACCCATGCGGTCAAGAACCAGCCCGCAGGGGATCGCAGCGAAGATATAGATAAACTGCCAGGCGCCCAGCACAGTTCCCATGGAGGCGTGGGAGAAACCAAGGCCTGCCTCAATATCTGGAACCAACGGAGCCAATCCGGCCATATTGAGTCCAAAGGCCATGTAAAGCGCCCACACGCCGGCGAGCTTCCACCAGCGTCCAGGTATTGGCTCAATCTGAGTCGATAACCCCTGCACCAGCTCCCTGCCTTAAAGAACGGTCTGATTCCAAAACCAGCATCCTGTCGGCAAATGCCTTGAGGCACGCGACGGATGTGGCATCGGCGGTGAGGCCGACTCGACACCCCGTCCGAGCGAGATCTTCCGCCAAGCGCTCATCTAAAATAAGCTCGGCCTCATCATGACAAGGCTGCGTATCCGCATTTTGCACGATGAAACGCCCGGCGCCGCTGAGTGCGCTTGTGGACTGTTCTTGAAATTTATGAACGGTGGCGCTACCGGCTACAAGCTTCACTGAAAAGGCTTGCTCATCGGTTACAAACTGCAGGCAAAATGAACGTTTTGCTTCATTATTTGCCCACGCGAGGGCGCCCAAAACGAGCAAGGGGCTGTCAACCCCAGCATAAATGAAAGGTTTTCCGATTGCCGGCCATCCAGTTTGGAGCGCGTCCATCAAAAAGACCGACAGGTAAACCGACGATAGCTTTTTGCCGGGCAGAGCCTCCAACTGATGCCGGCTCCAATCGGTAACTGTTCCGGGGTTTGCATCGCCACGATCCAGGTTAGTTAATGCCTGGCAGATACTTCGATCTGCCGGTAATCCCCGTATTTGAAGCCATAAAACGGACTGCACAATATCTTCAGCAATGCCTAAAGGTACGCCCACCCCAACCGACGCTTTTAGAACGAGTTGGCCGAACTCCGAGACCGATTGCCTCACGCGGTATCGCCTGGCCATATGGCAAGCCACCAGTCGTCCACTGTGGCTGAATCCAACTCGTCCGGTAACGGGGCGCCCTGGTACATACAAATGCGGGTCCACAAGGATGATTTGGGATCAAACTTGGCGGCACCAAAAAAAGCCAATTTAAAACGCAAAATATCCAAGGGCGAGCAAGTGCTGGCTAACAGGTTATCTCGAATTTCGCCATAGGGGCACTGTCCCAATGCCTGAACCCTGCGCACCAGGTGGCGGTGCTGCGGATGGGCAAAGAGAAACTCTGCCACGGTGGCTCCATTCAGCGCTTGTGCCAGATCTGCCCGTAAAGCCGTCATGTCGCGGGCGATAGCAACCGGCATTTCACGTTCTGCACCTGGCTCTTCTTCGCGAACCCCAAAGCGGGGTTCAAGCTTATTTTCCGACACATACCAAAAATGAGTATTCTCTTTAGCATCACTAAAATCGAAATCCGCGGTCCAGTCGTACTGCGAGTTCATCAACTCCCGCAAGTCTTCAACGGGCATGGTTACATCCAACCGCCGCTCCTTTGCAATATGAAACATATCTTCAAGATCGTCAGTACACCCAGGGTACAACTCAAGCATTAAAGCGACGAGCAACTCCTGGGCATCCAGACTGAGATTCTCCTCTGCCCAGTGATACAAGGCATCCCAAAGTAAACCCGAGCCAGTGGGTCTGGACTTCGCCTCATCGAGCCAGCGCCCGAAAGCTGTGAGATCGTCAGACAGTTGTTGATTACGTGCCTGGTAGGCAGGATCATCCACCCGCCACTGCGCCAGGTGGGTCAACACCCGTTGCCGCAACTGCTCGGCCCGCTGCAATTCGCCCGCCTCGACCCTGCTCATCGCTCGAACCCGGGACAGTGCGATCTCACGTGCTGCAAACCACTGGTGAAGCAGCTCCGGGTGACTCACCACAAAAGGTGCCATCCCAAGGCCTGTCGCATTACCAATCCCCAACAGCCGTTTCAGATCCCGGTCCAAAGACACTGCCGTTTCGGGCGAGCGCTGTCGCGCTATATGCTCAAGTTGATCAAAGGTAAAAAGTCTGATCAGGTACACCGTCAGCATCTCGGCCTGGAAAGAATTCTGGGTTTCCGGCCGGGTGGCGATTCTGGAACGATCACTGGCCCCGAACTTACCGTTCCCGTAGACGGCTGTGGTGCGCATCAGGTACCCAACGTCCATCAGCCGCTGAGGTTCGGGCTGGCGTCCGCTTGCAAGACAATCGCAGCTGTACTCAAACAGTCGCAGGCTCCGGTTGGCGCGAGATAAGATAAGGTCGGTGGCTTCAAATCGCCCCGCCTCTTGAAGCGGCGTCTGCTGCCGAAGACGGTCAATATCGACCTCGCCCGGAACACCATCGAAGAGTACGAACGCAGCATCCCAGGCGGACGCAATAACCCGGTCCGTCCGGTCACTGTCAGCCAGTGGGTTGGCGAAGACCACCAGGGAATAACACCGCCCAGGCAGTGAGACGGTATAGACCGCCGTGCCATAACCGGCATTATCCAGTTCAAAGCGCTCGCAGGAAATCTGCCAGTTTTCTGTCGCCATGCGGCGCACCAGTAGCCGCATGAAACTAAGGCGTGTGGGAAAGGCCGCTCCCATACGCGTTAACCGGCAAACGACCTCGGGCGGCCTCAACAAGGCTTCATCCAGCGCTCCTGTTGCGCTGGCGCTCGATGGCCCTGCGGGGTTACTCACTCCCACATTCATAGAATCAGATAGTTCAGGCGGGCCCGAACGATTTTTCAAAAAACGCCAGCCAGTTACCGCCCATAACAGCGGCTACTGAATCCTGATCGAGCCCCACTTCTTCGAGCCCACGCCGGATATTAGGAAAATCACGGTTGTCCTGAAACCAGGTCGGCTGCGCGGGAAAGCCCGGTGCCGCCGCTGACCCTTCACCAAAATCCGTCTGCCGGGTCCACCGTCCATTGCGCATCCAGGCGACCACACTATCGGGCTGGTCCTGACACAGATCAGAGCCAATGCCAATGTGGTTTACCCCGATAAGGTCTGCGGCATCGGCAACCATCCGGCAAAAGCTTTGCAAACTGCACTCGCTGCCATCACGCAGATGATGCGGGTATAGGGAGAACCCTATCATTCCTCCCGACTCCGCCAGTGCTTTAATTACTGTATCGGATTTGTTGCGCAAGGCGTCATGCCATGATGCGGGGTTGGCATGGGTAATCGCTATGGGTCGTGCAGACGCCTCTATGGCCTCCAGGGTCGAGCGCTCACCCGAGTGGCTCATGTCTACTACAAGTCCAACGCGATTCATCTCGGCGATAACCTGCCTACCCATGCGGGTAATGCCTGAATCAACCTCCTCATAACAACCACTCGCCAGCAGGGATTGATTGTTATAGGACAATTGCATGAACCGTGCTCCGAGCTGATGGCAAACTTCTACCAGGCCAATATCGGATTCAATCGGCGAACAATTCTGAAAGCCAAAGAACACGGCTGTTCGCTGACTCTGCTGGGCCAAAATGACATCTGCCGCAGTGCGCCCGTGCACAATGCGCTCGGGATAAGCCTCGAACAGGCGATGCCATTGCGACATATTAGAGACGGTTTCCCGAAAATCCTCGTGATAACAGATGGTCACGTGTACCGCATCCAGGGCGCCCTTCGCCATCTGGTCAAAAATACGACCCGACCAGTTACAGTACTGAAGACAATCGATAGTAACGTTCATTTGTTTCGCGACGCGCTAATCGAGCTATAGCCAATCGACCTCAAACGGATAAGAAGACATCCGCTCGGTGCCGGTCTCAGTAATGATAACCTGTTCTTCGAGTTTGACGCCTTCACGCCCACCTTCGACACCGATAAATGATTCAACACACAGAACCATTCCTGGCTGTAAAACGCCTTCGTAGGCTTTGGCTTCAAAATCAACCCAGTGTTTAATGCTGGGGTATTCATCAGCCAGCCCAACACCATGCATTAACGACGGGTACCGTTGGGACAGATAAGCCTTTGGAATTTCCCAGCACCGCTGTGATACCTCTCGAAAACTCAGCCCGGGACCCAGCACCGCAATATTGGTTTCAATTTGTTCGTAAGCGGCTGCATACAGACGGCGCTGCTCATCATTCGGGCGATCCCCGCATAACCAGGCCCGCGAGATATCCGAGCAATACCCATAGGGGCCGATCAGATCGGTATCAAAGCTGACTAGATCATCCCTTTCTATAGGGCGCATCGAGCACTCACGGAACCAGGGATTGGTCCGCGGGCCTGAGGACAGCAGTCGGGTCTCTATCCACTCGCCCCCCAGGCGAATATTAGTCTCGTGCAGTCGTGCCCACAGGGCATTTTCTGTAATGCCGGGCTGCAAGGCCTCGTGCATCGCCCGACAGGCCTGCTCGCAAACTGCCATCGATGCGCGCATCAGGGTGAGTTCTTCGGCTGACTTAACCGCGCGAGAGTGCTCGGCGATCGCCTCGCCGTCGACAAGCATCAACCCCTTCTGACGAAGGGCGTCACAAGCCATAAAAGACAGGCGGTCTACCCCTAATCGTCGGTTGTCGCCGCTGTGTTGGCGTACCAGGTCTTCAATCTGGCTGGCGAAAACCTGGGCTCGCGCCTCGCCGTGATAACCAGCGGAAAAATAGTAAAACGATGGGATCACCCGGTACTCATCAATCCCAGGTAAGTCCTCAGCAAGATGGGGGTGATTAGCGTAATCGAACAATACCACTGGTCCATCCAGCGCAATAAAAACGCAACGGGTCTCATAGTGCGAACACCAGACCTGCATATTTGTTGCATCAGTTGCATAGCGGGTATTGATCTGGTCGAACAACAACAACCCAGCAACATCGGCGCGCTCCATCTCCAAGCGCAGCCGGTGCAATCGATATTTACGCACAACGTCGAGATCGACCGGGCAATCGCTGTATTCCATAGCGCCGTGCTGGCGCGGAGCCTTTCGTGCAGCCTTGATCGACTCTATCGACATAAGTGACTCCGGGTTATCAGTGTTACCGAGGCGAGCCGGCAGCAAACCGGCTATACGCAAACCTCGATTAATGCCAGAACTTACCCTCGGTACGGCTCAGAAGGACCCTTGCACAACACCCATCCAGTGCATTTGCAAGCCTGCCGACCTGTTGTGGTTGGGCTGATCGCGTAAGGCGAGATAACTGCCAAGTGTCAGCCTGGATGTGATCGGCCTGGAATAGACAAATTCGAGCAAGGTCTCTACCCCACCAGGCGCCAAACTGACCCGCTGTTGATGGCGCAAAACCTGCCCTTGCGCACTCAGATCATAGGCAATATCCAACGCAGCATCCCCGGCAAAGGCTCGCAATGGCTGCGATATGGAGACACTGGCCGTATCGGTCGGCGAAAAAAGATCCTTAGCAGCAAGACCAATCAGCCACGCATTGCTGGCAAGGGTCGAGAAATCCTCAAGTAACCCGCCCGGTCGATCCGTCACCTGGGTCAGCCCCTCTGTGTAAGCGCCAATAAGAGCCCAGTTTTGATCAAGACGCCGATAAGCCGTTAACCGCGCAGAGCGTGTCTGCGCATCGCGAACACTCAGCGCACCACCAACGGAGCCCCCAAGCAAGCTACCCGATTCATCGAGCAGACCGCCTTCCAAGGCGAAACCCCAGCCCGAGCCGCCAAAATGAGACACAACGTTAAGTTGTTGGCTATCATGCGCTGTATCGCCTTCGCTATCGACCTGGGCCATGTTAAATCCAAGCCGCCACAGCGGATTGATCTGGTAGGTGCCCTGGCTGTGGACCCCTTCATCACTGTATTGGCCAATCAGGCCCTGGTCCCACGCGGCCCCCGCAGGCGCTGCAAAGTGGTTTTCCTGTAACCAATAGGCCGCATCGGTATCGGGTGTTGGTCGAGAGTTGTAGCCCAACCGCATCGTATAGTGATCACCAATTTTTGTGTCAAACCCCAACGCCGGCTCCACGTCACCCGCTGCGGAATAACTAGCACGGCGGTAGGATAGCAATTGATAACCAAGGCCTTCGCTCAGTATGTCGGCCGAGCTCTCTTGCGACCAGCGGCGCAACATCTGTCGGGCACGCGCCTTATCATCACGCACACTCGCCAGAGCAGCGACGTTCAATCTGAAATCGCGGTCGTAACGGTCAACCACCAACGCCTGAGAAAAAAGACCTTGCTGGGCTATGGCCGAGTAAATGGCGGAACTAAGTCGTAAGCGCTTATAACCGTAATCATCCCCCACAGGATCGTCGGTCTCATCAGATTCTTCGTCCGAGCCAGTCGGGCCGGATGGCGGTGGGGTCACTGGCCCCAGGGGCTGAAAGGCTCGGGCAAAATTGATCTGCCCCCACCCGTATTTAGCATCAACACCAGGCGCACCTTTATCTGTGGCAGAACGCTTTATGATGTCAACAACCTCTGCCGCCGTGAGCTTGGGCCAGGTTTGCCGTAGGTGGGCAGCAAGTGCGCTGGCACGCGGCGTTGCAAACGAGGTGCCCCAGTAATCAGCAAACTCTGACGCTCCAAGCGCAACCACGTAGTGGCCCGCATAAGCCCCAGCACGGTTACTGAATTCAAGCATCTTACCGTCCGGGCCAAGCCCGCCAACGATCAAGCCTTTGCCCCCTAGTCCCGGGGCATGCAGCGCATCACCCGCCGGATTGCCTAACCAGTCGTTGCCGGCGCCCATTACGACAACTTTGTCCGCTGCTGCGGCCGCAAGTATAGCGTCACCGGGTACAGCGGCCAGGGCGGCGTTGGAATGGTTGATGACTCTTATCGAAGGGTCTGCTGCGGCATGCAACAGGCCCTGATAAACGGCTGATGCCGAAACCGAGCGGCCACCGTTCGACGTCTGGATCGAGAGTATTTTGCTACCGGGCGCAAGAGTCAGAATAATCTGCGCAACAGCTGTTCCATGAGTGCCCTGCTGGGCATAATCAACCAGTGGGTCACCGCCGACGAAACTTATGCTGCCTGGTGCCAGCATCGGCGGCTGCAACTGTACACCGGTGTCGAGCACTGCAACCCCGAAATAGGAGGCGCTCGAAGGAGGCGCACTAGTGCTGCCGGCACTGTCTTCAGAAGTCGATTCCTCTGACTCACCTTCGATCACTTCGATCAGATCGATACATCCAGCACAGTCGCTTTCCGAAAAAGCACTCAAAGGCCACCCGACCCAAAGCACGATCGATAGCGCAAGCCAGCGAGTCAACGGAAGCTGAAACAATCTTAGGTTAATCAACAACAAAATTAATCCTCTTTATTCCCCACGACGATTCAACTGCAAATCAGGCAAAACTGGTCACTTTGCGCCAAGTTGCACACTCAGTCAGCAGTTCAGTATTCTCGTTAGTCACTACCGTTAGCGTTACTGAGTCCAGTTTATTATAGCGAGAGTTATCAGCATCACTTTACTAACCTCTGAGTGGTCGAACTGGACTCTGAATCAAAACCATGCCTTTTGCCGCCAATGTCCCGATCATTCCAGCAAAATCCAGACCACTCGCAATATTCAATCCACCAGGCTAGTAAACATCTGAATCACGCTGACTGTTCAGTCAGCGCGCAACCGTACATTTAAACTCGCTGGTGTTTTTGAATTTGATGGCGGCTTTTTATCGCCTCAAGGCTCACCGGCGCCAATCTCCTTTTTACGCCTTGTGACGAAGTCATCCAAAGCCTCCCGCCGTGCCACATCCAGCGGGGGAGCTTCGAAGTCTTTTAAAATATCTTGCCAGGTATCAGTCGCTCGTTCGGTCGCATCAGCCGCACCGGCCGCAACCCAACTTTCACTGTTTTGCCAGTCACTCAAAAAGGGTTCATAAAAGGCATTCTCATAACGCGCCATAGTGTGTTCGGTGCCAAAAAAGTGTCCTCCCGGCGCGACAGCCGCGATCGCATCCAGTCCAAGCTCGCTCTCTGACGTATCGATGGGTTGAAGCAAATGCACTAAATGCTGAATAAGCTCGATATCGAGCACGAGCTTTTCAAAGGAGGCAACAAGCCCTCCCTCGAGCCACCCAGCCGCGTGATAAACAAGATTGCCATGCCCCATCACGGCACCCCATAACGCCATCTGGGTTTCATATACCCCTTGGGCGTCAGCCGCGTTGGAGGCGTTGCAGGCGCTGGTTCGGTACGGCAGACCGTAGCGTCGCGCCAACTGTCCTCCAGCGAGATTGGCCTTGGCGTTCTCAGGCGTACCAAACGCTGGTGCTCCAGAGCGCATATCCACGTTCGAGGTGAATCCGCCATAGACCACAGGATTTCCTGGATAGAACAGCTGAATCATCGCCAAGCCCATAAGGGCTTCGGCATTTTGTTGTACGAGACCCGCGGCCAGCGTGACTGGCGTCATTGCCCCCAGCAAAGTGAACGGTGTCACGATCACCGCCTGGCCATGGGCCGCCAGCGCCAAAGCCCCATCCGACATGGCTTCATCAAGTTTACGTGGGGAATTAATATTGATGTTTCCGAGCAAGCTCGGACTTTGGCGCAGGTCGTCGACACTGATGCCGCGTGCCAGCGCCAGCATCTGGACAGCGTCGTTCACCCGTCCGCGCCCGATCGGAATAGCCGAAAACACCTTGTCGGCCAGAGTCAGATTGGCCCGGTAGCTGTCAAGATGGCGGGTTCCGGCAGGCAAATCCTGTGGCGCTACCGTCTGGTTACCAAAAACGCTGATGGCGTTGAAGTATTGCCCCAAACTGATCAACCGCTGGTAGTCAGCAAAATTGCCGGGGCGCCGGCCATTGACCCGATCATGCACATTAGGCGGGCCCGAGACCAGCCCGAAATACACCCGGTTACCCCCTAGGGTAATTGCATGCGCCGGGTTGCGGGGCGTCAGCGTAAATTCGGCCGGTGCCTGGCTCACCAGATCGAGAATCATCTGCGGATCTGCACAGACAATACCGGTATCGTGATCAACCTTTGCGCCTTGGCGGGCAAAAGCCTGGCGCACGGGTTCACTCATGATCTCTATCCCAAGATCGCGGATCACCTTAAGCGATGCCTGATGAATTGCCTCGACCTGGTCCTCGGACAAGGGCTCCATCGGCGGGTAGCGGTTTCGTAACGGGCCAAAATGAAGTTGTGCCACCCGTGTCGCTACACTGCGCTCAGCCTTGCGCTGCGCGCGTGCCCGTTTGCGCGTTTGCCGGGTCACGCCTTTTTCGGCTGACTTCTTTATAGCTCCCATGTTCCCAAGCCTAACAACCGAGGCGTATGAGGAGTTTCGTTCACAGGCCTTTAAGTGATCTAACCACGACAGCAATCACAAGCTCAAAGGTGTGGTGAGCGCAGGTTTCACCCCAGCACGGCTGCCGTGGCCTCGGCCAGAATCTCGACGATCCGATCCAAAGTCTGCTCATCGGTGACAATGGGTGGCGCTATGCAATAGACATCTCCTCGGACCCGCGAGAACATCCCACGCTCGACAGTCTCAGCATGAATTCGCGGCCCGATCGCATCGCTTGGAGCAAAAGGCTCCTTGGTTCCCTTGTCTTTTACGTACTCCACCGCACACATCAAACCCAACCCACGCACCTCGCCCACATGCGGGTGATCGGCCAGGGCGTCTTGTAACTTGCCCAGGAGACGTTGGCCTTTCTGGCGAGCTTGATCGACAAAATTTTCTTTCTCGATGATATCCAACATTGCCAGAGCAACTGCACAACCCACGGGATGCGAACTATAGGTATAAGCATGCATCCATGGTGATCCGCTCTCATTCATTACCGTGGCAATCTCGTCGCTGATACCAATACCCCCCAGTGGGAAATATCCCGAAGTGACCGCCTTGGCAAACTGCATAAGATCCGGCTCGACTCCCCAGTGCTCCAAGCCGAACATACAGCCGGTGCGGCCAAAGCCGGTGATAACCTCATCGGACACCAGCAACACATCGTATTGGTCGCATATCTCGCGAATGCGAGGGAAATAATCATCCTGTGGTACGAGCACACCACCAGCGCCCTGGACCGGTTCTGCAATAAACATTGCTACTGTCTCCGGACCTTCTTCGAGGATCTTCTTTTCCAGTTCGTTGGCAGCGGCTATCCCCTGACTGGGGGCATCATCGGGCGCCTGATACAAATAAGGGTACGGACTGGGAATATGGACGAACCCTGGAATTCTCGGCTCAAACATTTCCCAATACGGCGCCATTCCGGTCGCACACATCGCGGCAAAAGTAACACCATGGTATCCCCAGATTCGCGAAATCACCTTGGTTTTCTCAGGCTGACCTTTAAGTTTCCAGTAGTAACGCGCCAGTTTGATGTTGCTATCGGTTGCCTCCCCGCCACCGGAGGTGAGGTAAAAATGATTAATATTCGGGTAGGTGAGGCTCGCCAGGCGTTCTGCTAATTCAATAGCTCTCGGGTTGGTGCTACCGGCATAACCAGAAGCAAACCCCATTTGCCGCATCTGATGCGCTGCGGCATCGGCAAGTTCAGTGCGGCCGTTACCGGCGGTATTACACCAAAGGCCCGACAGGCAATCGATAAAACGATTCCCGTCTGCATCAATAAGGTAAGCACCTTCACCACCCACCCAAACCCGGGCTGATGCGTGAGCGGCTGGGTTGTGTAAAGGATGAACCAGATGCGCCGCATCTCGGCTCACCATGGCTTGTTGTTGAGGTTGTTGTTGAGGTTGTTGTTGAGGTTGTTGCTGCTGTTGTTGCGCTGTCATGTTTCCTCCGCCAGTTTTTGGAAATCTTCAAAGAGTTTTGAGTGCTCCAAGGGAACTCCCGTCTACTTCCCGGGCTCCGCCATTGGGTTATTGGGATGAGCCGTCCAATTGAGCTTGTCATCTTTGCGGATCATCTGGTTTGTTCTTTGATCAACTTCATTATCTAGAATTCTTAACGTCAGGCAATTCTCTACCGGACATACTGTCACACACAGATTACACCCTACACATTCTTTTTCTATTATCTCGTAGTGACGGCTCCCGTTTCGCGTCGCGCTGATCGCCTGATGCGAAGCATCCTCGCAGGCTATGTGGCAACGCCCACACTGGATACAAAGATCCTGGTCAATCTGTGCCTTGGCAGTGTAGTTCAGGTTAAGGTATTGCCAGTCGGTCAGTGAAGGCACAGCTTTGCCAATCGCCTGGTCAACTGACTCTATCTGACGAGCGTCAAGATAACGGGTCAAGCCATCGATCATATCATCGATGATCTTAAAGCCGTGGGTCATCGCCGCGGTACAAACCTGTACATTCCCGGCTCCCAGTAGGATAAATTCAGCAGCATCGCTCCAGTTACTGATGCCGCCTATGGCCGAGATTGGTAGACCTGCACAGTCGGGATCTCGGGCAATATCCGAGACCATGTGCAACGCAATCGGTTTGACTGCCGGCCCGCAGTAACCGCCATGCGTTCCATTGCGATCTATGGTTGGCACGACGCTGAAGGTATCCAGATCAACCGACATCACAGAACTGATGGTATTGATCAAAGACACCGCGTCTGCTCCCCCTCGTTGCGCAGCGCGGGCGGGCTGACGGATACTGGTCACGTTGGGCGTCAGTTTTACAATCACGGGAAGTTCAGAAAAATCCTTACACCATGCGGTAACCATCTCGACATACTCGGGGACCTGCCCTACAGCAGCGCCCATGCCCCTTTCAGACATGCCGTGAGGGCAGCCAAAATTAAGTTCGACACCATCGGCACCGGTATCTTCAACCCGCGTTAGAACCGCCTTCCAGGCTTCCTCGGTGCAGGGCACCATTAAGGAGACAACCAGACCGCGATCCGGCCAGTCTTTTTTGACCTGTGCAATCTCCTCAAGATTAATCTGCAATGGGCGATCAGTAATTAACTCGATATTGTTAAAACCAATGACACTGCGATCTTTTCCGTGTAATGCCGCGTAGCGAGGCCCGTTGACATTAACGATCGGTGGGCCATCTTCGCCCAGAGTTTTCCAAACGACGCCGCCCCACCCCGCCTCGAAAGCGCGATTCACGTTATAGGCTTTGTCTGTCGGCGGTGCAGATGCCAGCCAGAACGGGTTCGGCGACTCGATACCGGCAAAAGTGGTCTTCAGTTCAGGCATTGTTCCCTCCTTACTTCCAATGAACGGGCGATCAGGGCTCACCTGCCTTACTTTTTGACAGGAATTGATCAATAGAGATTGCGGCCAATTTACCGTCCTGTACCGCGCTGACTGTTAGATCTTCACCATCCGCTATGCAATCCCCGCCGGCCCAGACGCCGGCCCGGGAAGTCCGTCGTTCTTCGTCCACAACAAACCGGCCACCTTCCAGATTGAAACCCTCCGCATCGTCGTTGAGTAACTGGGGCGCCTGGCCGATAGCCCTAAAAACCGTATCTGCCTCGATCGTGAAATGGCCGGCCCCATCGGCGTGCAAGTCCCGGTCTGTTGGACTGAACTCAACGCCGGTAACCCTGCCGTCCTGGTGCTGAATACAAGCTGGTTGACCCCAATAGCGAATGACCACCCCGCGGATTTTGGCGAACTCCTGTTCTTCAATACTAGCCTTCATCTGTTGTGGGCCACGCCGATATACGATTGTGACATCCTCAGCGCCCAACAACCGGGTTTGAACGGCAATATCAATTGCAGTCATTCCCCCGCCAATCACCACAATGCGCTTACCGAGCGCGAGTGACGACAACTGATCTGCCTGACGTATTTGGCTGATAAAATCTACCGCGTCCTCAACCCCAGAAACTTCTTCACCGGGTATGCCCAGCGTTTTGGTCGAGCCCAGCCCCGCCGACAAAAAGACAGCGTCATGACGGTCTTCAATATCGCGTAGGTGAAAATCACGGCCCAATAATTTTCCGTGTTCTATCTCGATCCCACCAATCGATGTGATGAATTCGGCTTCCTTCTGGGCGAAGTTATCCAGCATCTTGTAGGCCGCAAGCCCGTACTCATTTAAACCCCCGGATTTAGGGCGATGCTCATAGATGCACACAGAATGCCCCAGCACCGCGAGCCTGTGAGCGCAAGCCAAGCCCGCCGGGCCGGCACCAACCACAGCAACGGACTTTTCCGACAGTGCGCCGCGGATAAAGAACGAAGCATTCTGATCCATAGCCTCATCAACGGCGTAACGCTGAAGCAAGCCTATGCTCACGGGCCGATCATCCGGCTGGTTACGTACGCATGTGTGTTCGCACAACGTCTCAACCGGGCAGGCTCTGGCGCAGGTACCGCCCATAATGTTTTCTTGCAATATAAGGCCCGCCGCACCCACAGGATTGTGATTGCCGATCATGCGGATAAAACCGGGGATATCTATCTCGGTCGGACAAGCTTGCGTGCAAGGAGCATCGAAGCAGAAATAACACCGCTCGGCCTCGACCCGCGCGCTGTTAGGTTCCAGGGGCGAATGCATTTCACAAAAATTGCGCCGACAATCTTCCTCGGGCAGTCGGCCCGAAGCAATCCCTGGTACCCCATTGGTCGCGGTCGCAATAATATCCACGTACTCCTCCTTGAATGCCCTGATGCGTCAGAACTGACCTGTCATGCGCTTTGTAACAGGTCAGCTCCGATCTGTGGGCAGGCGAGACTTTTTAACGCTCAACAGAAACAGGTTGGGTGCGATCCCGAACCTTTGCGATCGCACCGAAATACGGCGCAAAAGGTGGCCTTTCAATATACCGACCTGCGCCGCGTTCAACAGACAACTCGCCATCCTTAAACACAACTTTGCCCTGACTGATGGTGTGCGATGCCGTACCTCGAACTGTCATGCCTTCAAAAATGTTGTAATCGACATTCTGGTGGTGAGTTTTGGCAGAGATAGTCTTGCTTGCCTCCGGATCCCAGATTACAAGATCGGCATCGGCACCGACGCTGATCGAACCCTTGCGCGGATACATGTTGAAAATCTGAGCTGCGTTGGTCGAAGTCACCCGAACAAATTCATTCATGGTTAGCTTGCCGGTATTGACTCCGGCATGCCACAACACCTCCATTCGGTTTTCCACACCACCGGTACCGTTGGGGATCTTGGTGAAGTCATCCTTACCCATCGCTTTTTGGTCAGCGCAGAAACAACAGTGATCGGTGGCTGTGGTCTGAAGATTACCCGACTGGAGCCCGCGCCAAAGTGCGTCTTGATGCCCTTTTGGCCTAAATGGAGGACTCATCACATGTGCCGCCGCGGTGTCAAAATCGGTATTGAGATAAACCGAATCATCCACCAGCAGGTGTCCCGCAAGCACTTCACCAAAAACGCGCTGGCCCTCGTTGCGCGCCCGGATCACCTCTCCCAGTGACTCCTTAGCCGAGACATGCACCAGATAAACAGGAGTTTTTAATGCCTGGGCGATGCGAATCGCCCGGTTAGCCGCTTCTCCTTCAACTTCTGGGGGTCTGGACTGCGGATGACCCTCGGGGCCGGTGATTCCCGACTCCATCAGTTTGCGCTGCAACTGCCATACCAGTTCACCGTTTTCGGCGTGAACCGTCGGCAAGGCGCCCAGTTCCCACGCCCGGGTAAAACTATTCACCAGAATTTCATCGTCCGCCATGATCGCACCTTTGTACGCCATGAAGTGCTTAAAGCTGTTGACACCGTGCTCTTGCACCAAAGTCCCCATGTCTTGGTGCACCGAATCATCCCACCATGTCACAGCGACATGAAACGCGTAGTCCGAAACAGACTTCTGGGCCCATTCGCGCCATTGGTGAAAGGCGCTCAGCAACGATGTCTGCGGCGCTGGAATCACGAAATCAATAATGCAGGTTGTGCCTCCAGCCAGGCCCGCTGCAGTGCCGGTATAAAAATCCTCGCTGGCAACCGTCCCCATGAACGGTAGCTGCATGTGCGTATGGGGATCTATCCCCCCTGGCATCACGAACTGGCCGCCGGCGTCTACAACCTCGACACCCGTGGGGGTGTCGAGGTCAAGACCAACCTGGGCGATCGTGCCATCCTCGCAGTAAACATCTGCCTTGAAGCTTTGCTCCGCTGTTACAACGGTACCACCTTTAATGATGACGCCCATTGTCAGATCTCCCTGGTTTTACTGTATCAACCCGGCTAAAACGCCGCGTCCCAAATTGCATGACTCCAGGCTCCAAAAGGCGCCTTGGAAATCACAGGATCAGAACCACCGCTCATTAAAGTTGCAACGGTACGCTCGTAGTCGGCCTCATCCAATTTGCCGCCACCTGCAGTGAGTTTGTTGATTTCACCCATCATGCGGCGCTGGTGATTTTCGGTCTGAGCGCCGGTTTCGTCGTTTTCAAGCACGATGTCCGCAGCCGCATCCGAGTTTTCTCTTGCCCAGGCCCAGCCCTTCATCGAGGCGCGCACAAAACGAGCCATTTTGTCGACAAAGGCCGGATCGGCCAGATTCTTTTCAAGAACATAGAGTCCATCTTCCAGTGTCGCAACGCCCTGATCTTCATATTTGAAGGTCACCAGTTCGTCTGACCCCAAGCCGGCATCAATGATCTGCCAGTACTCGTTGTAAGTCATGGTTGAGACGCAGTCCGCCTGCTTTTGCAGAATCGGGTCAACATTAAACCCTTGCTTAAGCACCGTCACGCCGCCACTGCTGCCATCAGTTGGAATATTTAGCCGCCCCATCCAGCTCAGGAAGGGGTACTCATTCCCATAAAACCAAACACCCAAAGTACGGCCTGGAAAATCCTGTGGCGTCTTTACGCCGCTATCCTTGCGGCAAGTCAGCATCATCCCGGAGCGTTTGAAAGGTTGGGCGATATTCACCAATGGCAAGCCTTTTTCCCGTGAAGCCAACGCTGACGGCATCCAATCGATAATGACATCTGCACCGCCACCCGCAATCACCTGCGGCGGAGCCACGTCAGGCCCACCTGGTTTGATCGTCACGTCGAGATTTTCATCCGTATAAAAGCCCTTATCTTTTGCGACAAAATACCCTGCGAACTGGGCCTGGGTAACCCACTTCAACTGCAAGGTCACCTGGTCAGCTGCGATTGCGGACACGCTCACCAACCCTAAAGCTAGAGTCGCTACAAGGGTGCTAATTTTTCTTTTCATAGTGAATACTCCTTCGGTAGTTTAAAAGTGCCCTGTTACAGGCGTTTTGCGGACAGTTGACGAAAAGACGGATGCCAGAAGGTTGCCCGTCTTTCCACAACAGCCAGTAAACCATAAAACAACGATCCAGACACCGCTGATAGCGCTATCGATGCCCAGACCATCTCCATGTTCATTCTGCCAGCCTCGGTCGAGATACGAAACCCGATACCAACAATTGGGGTACCAAAAAATTCAGCCACAATCGCGCCAATCAAAGCCAGCGCCGAGTTTATTTTAAGCGCGTTAAAAATGAACGGTAGCGCATTGGGCAATCGCACCCGGGTAAATGTTTGCCAGTGGCTCGCACCGATCGAGCGCATCAGGTCGAGTTCTATTGCGCTCGATCCACCGAGCCCTGCAACTGTATTTACCAGCATTGGGAAAAAAGTCATGATGACAACCACCGCTGCCTTGGACTGCCAGTCAAATCCAAACCACATGACCATGATCGGGGCAATGCCAACAATAGGAATCGCGCTGACCAGGTTTCCAACAGGCAACAAACCGCGACGCAGAAATGGCACCCGATCTGCCCATAGTGCAATTGCGAAACCCGCAAGATTGCCCATAACAAACCCTGGAAGCACGGCTCGAATTATCGTCTGGCGAAAGTCTGCCGCAAGTACGCCGAGCGACGAGGCAATTGCCTCTCCTACCAGACTGGGGGGAGGTAAGAGTACCCGGGGGATGCCCAGTCCAACGGTAATAAGCTCCCATAGTACGATCAGCCAGACTCCAAAAAGACCCGGTACCAGAAATTGATACAGGAACGCGCCGACTCCCGGGGTTGGAGTAATGGCGGCAAACCGACTCATAGTGGCCCAAATGGCAAGAGCCAACGCAATGACAAAACACCAGTAGCCACCACTGACCTGCCCCATGACGGTTTCGGTGTGGGCCAGATTTACCGCCGCCCACAAAGCTACCAGCACAAACGCCAACGATATCGCACGGTTGGTTGATGAGCACTTTGTCGTCAGACCAGACACGCTCAAGGCGCCGGCTACGCAGCCCAGACCTACGAGTCCTATAGGCGTATCGATCCACGTAGCAGCCGAACTCAATTCCCCAAACAATCCGAGCACGATGAAAAGGGCGCCCGCCAATGAGGTGTTACTGATTCGAGTACTTGAAAAAATATTCACGCCCGCGCTACCTGGCCACCATCGAGCCGACGCAACATGGTCCGCTCACCCAGAGCTACGATAGAAACCAGTGTAGCTGAGACGACGGAAGCGGTGATCAACGCTGCCCAGATCATAGTGGTCTGGCCATAATACGAGCCTGTGAGCAGGCGCGCGCCGAGACCACCCTGCCCCCCCGTGGGCAATTCAGCAACAATAGCGCCCACGACACTCAATGCAATTGCCACCTTAAGAGACGCGAACAGAAACGGAATCGCTGAGGGCAGACGCAACTTGAAAAAAACCTGTGTACGACTCGCACAATAAGTATGCATCTGATCCAAAAGCATGGGTTCGGGTGATCGCAGTCCTTTTACCATTCCCACCACAACCGGGAAAAAACAAAGGTACATCGAGATGACCGACTTAGGGAAAAGACCGGTGATACCGACAGAACCCAGCACCACAATAATCATTGGTGCCAACGCAAGGATCGGCACTGTTTGTGAGGCAATGATCCACGGCATCAGACTTCGATCCAAAGTTGCTACGTAAACGATTCCAATCGCCAGTCCAATGCCCAGCGCCGTCGCCAGAACGAACCCGAGCAGTGCCGATGACAGTGTCACACCGGCGTGGTAGATCAAGCTTCGCTTGGAAGTGATTTTCTGATCCAAGACGGTCTTTTTGAGCTCGCGCGCAACCTGGTGAGGTGCGGGTAATACGGGTCGCTTCATGCTCCACGCATCTGCGGCCAACTGGGTGATATCCCACTGGACGCTGCGTTTGTTGTAGCGATCGATCAACTGACCACTGTTGAGGTACACCGCACCGGCATACCAGATAATCGTAAGGACAACGATAATTACCGACACGGGAAAAATCCGCCCCTGACTACGGGCTGCGTCATTCATCGTCGTAACTATGGCCCGCCTTGAGGCCTTGTCGAACTCGATGGGCCAGAGAAAGAAAATCGGGTGTCTCGCGTATATCAAGCGTTCGCTCGGAGGGTAAATTGCATTCAATCACATCCATCACACGCCCAGGCCTGGGGGACATCACCACGACCCGGCTCGAAAGGAATACCGCCTCGGGAATGGAGTGGGTAACAAAGACTACTGTCTTGCGCGTCTTGCGCCACAATTCAAGAAGCTGCTCGTTGAGGTGATCCCGTGTAATTTCGTCAAGCGCCCCAAATGGCTCATCCATTAACAACAACTGCGGCTCGACACTTAATGCCCGCGCAATGGAGACGCGCTGCTGCATTCCGCCGGATAATTGCCATGGGTACTTATTCTCAAAACCGCCCAAGTTAACAAGATCAAGATATTTCTTCGCCCGTGCTTGCTGCTGAGAGCGAGTCAATCCCATGATCTCAAGGGGCAGTACGACATTCTTTGTAACAGTTCGCCAGGGGTAAAGTGCGGGAGCCTGAAACACATAGCCATAGGAGCGATCCTGGCGGGCCTGATCCGGGCTCACGCCGTTCACCAGAATTTTTCCGCTGGAGTGTTTCTCCAGGTCAGCGATCACCCTCAGCAAGGTCGTCTTGCCACAGCCTGATGGTCCAATCAGTGATACGAATTCGCCTTCTCTAATCGCCAGATCAATGCCACTAAGCGCATGCACCGGTCCGTCGACAGTATCGAAGTCCAGGGACAACTGGTCAATTTGAACCACGGTATCAGAAGATGATGCGTTATCGCTCAACGGAAAAACTCCTTACACACTGCTTGCTTTCAAAGATTTTCAGCCTTTGTCAAAACAGCCTGGAGCATGACATTGGCGCCGGCTGTAGACCATTCAGGTTCAATATCCTCCACCTCGTTATGGCTAATGCCGTCAACACAGGGGATAAAAATCATCGATGTCGGTGCCGCGTGTGCAATAAAACAGGCGTCATGCCCGGCCCCAGTGACAATCTCGCGCGAGCTGTAACCACAAGTTTCGGCACCGGATTGAACTGCTGCGACACAAGCACTATCAAAGGGGACCGGGGCGTAATAAAAAATCTCCTCAAGCGAGTGTGCTACGCCGGCTTGGTCGGAAATTCTGGTGATGCCATCACGGATGGCCCTGCCCATCTCCAGCAAGACCGCATCATCCGGATGCCGAATGTCTATGGTCAAAAAGACCCGTCCCGGGATAACGTTACGCGAATTGGGGTGCACGTTGAGCATACCCACCGTGGCACAAGCGAGCGGCGCATGGGTCAAGCCTACTTCATTCACCAGGCAGGTGACTCGTGCAGCACACAGTAATGCATCATGGCGCCGGTCCATTGGCGTTGGCCCCGCATGCGATTCTGTGCCGGTCAGTTCAAGTTCATACCAGCGTTGGCCTTGAGCATCGGTAACCACGCCAATGTCGGTGCCTTCTTCAACCAGTATGGGGCCCTGTTCGATGTGGGCTTCAAAATAGGCGTGCAGTGGACGCCCCATGGGCTCATCTCCTGCGTAACCGATGCGTTCGAGTTCCTGCCCCATGGTTCGGCCCTCGGTATCCGCTCGCGCCAGGCCGTAATCGAGGTCATAGATTCCCGCGAACACGCCGGAGGCCACCATTGCGGGCGCAAAACGGCTGCCCTCCTCATTGGTCCAACAGACCGCTTCCACCGGGTGGCGTGTCTGGATGTTCTGATCATTAAGAGTGCGTATAACCTCGAGCCCGGTCAAAACACCGTAAACCCCGTCAAAACGACCCCCTGTCGGCTGGGTATCAAGGTGACTGCCGACCGCAACCGACGGTAACTGTGGGTCAACGCCGTCGCGACGGGCAAAAATATTTCCCATCTGATCAACGGATATTGTGCAACCGGCCTCACGACACCAGCTCACGAAAAGATCGCGAGCCTGTCGATCAAGGTCGGTCAGAGCAAGTCGGCAACAACCCCCCTTCTCGGTTGCCCCAATTTTTGCCATCTCCATCAGCGAGTCCCACAAGCGCTCACCGTTAATCGCCAAAGCATCGTCGCGTGTCATTGGTCTCTTCCTTGTTAGTCTTCACCAACACTCATGGTTAATAGTTGTCGTTTACTCACCTAATTCAGATCGGTCAAAATCCCGTAAGTTTCGGGCCGGCGGTCACGATAGAACTGCCAGGTATCTCTGACCTTCCGAACCATGTCCATATCGACCTCGTGGATCAGAAGCTCATCTTGATCGGCGCTGGCCTGCGCTTCGATCTGACCACGCGGGTTGACGAAATAGCTCGAGCCGTAAAACTCCCCGATATTCCAGGGAGCTTCGGTTCCCACTCTGTTAATTGCCGCAATAAAAACGCCGTTGGCAGCTGCCGAAGCCGGTTGCTCAAGTTCCCACAAGTACTGCGACAGCCCGGCCACTGTTGCGGATGGGTTGTAGATGATTTCAGCTCCTTTCAATGCCAAGGCGCGCCAGCCCTCAGGAAAATGACGGTCATAACAGATGTAAACGCCGATTTTGCCGTAGGCCGTGTTAAAAACCGGCCAGTCCGAGGCTCCAGGCTTGAAGAAAAATTTCTCCCAGAAGCCGGCAACATGAGGTAGATGGCTCTTGCGATATTTACCCATGTAGCTGCCATCGGCATCGATTACCGCAGCCGTGTTGTAGTACACCCCAGTCATGGCTTCTTCATAAATCGGCACAATGATGACCATGTTGTACTTCTTGGCGTACTCGCACATCAAACGGGTGGTGTAGCCATCTGGAATCGCCTCTGCTGCAGCATACCAACGGGCATCCTGGCTTGGGCAAAAATAGGGCTGGGTAAACACTTCCTGAAAACAAAGCACCTGGACACCGGCTGCGCCCGCCTGGTCAATGAACGGGATGTGCGCTTCTAACATGGCATCACGAATCTCCTCGGGAGACGAATCCGTGCTCGCCTTCAGACTCATCTGGATGAGTCCGGATTTCAGTTTACTCATGTGCGCCCCCTTGTGATGTGATTGGCATGTTGTTTTTTGGAATTGATACGCCGCCTGGCAAAGAAGTGGAAATCGACCAAATTCGGCCTTGCTGATGCTTGTAACAGTTCTTTACCATTTGGTCAATTTATCGCAAAGGCTGCTTCTGACTTGACAGGCCTAATCCACGAACCAGTGCCGCGACAACGCCTGGCGCGCCCTTTTCATACACCTCAGCGTCGTAATTCGCCGGTGAGATCACGGCTTCGATCTGGGCTTGAAAATCCGCATAGGTCTGGGTCACTGCCCAGATCATAAAGAAAGCATGCGCAGGGTCTATCGGAGCCATTCGGCCCTCTTGCTGCCAAGAGTGAAAGATAGCCCCTTTTTGTGTCACCCAGTCCCGCAAACGCCCTTTAAGATGCTCCCCAATCACTGGCGCTCCACCGATAACCTCGATCGCAAAAAGGCGCGACGCTTCAGGATAATTTCTGGACAGATCTAGTTTGCGGCGAATGTACTGGCTCATTGCATCACACGGATCATCATCTGCCGAGATATCTCCCAGCGCCTCCAGCCACAATGACAGCACTTGTTCGATAACAACCCGATACAGATTCTTCTTGGTCTTGTAGTAATAAAGGACATTGCCTTTGGGCAAACCGGCGCGCTGGGCGATCTCTTCTACACGTGCGCCGTCGTAGCCCTTTTGGGAAAACACACCGGTCGCGGCACGGATGATCTTCTCTCGCTGGCGAAAACCAACGCTTCGGGGTTCGGCACCTGAGGCTTTAAGTGGTGGAGTCGCTTTGTCTATCTGACTGATGCGGGCCATAAGGCGATCGATTGTGGCTCACTTTTGACCGAATGGTCAACTTTCGGTCCGCCACACGACCTAAACTCTTTTGAACAATCATCGGGATACCTGGTGCCCCTCCGAGCGCAATCTAACGGCCGAGTGAACCATCAGCACCACAACAACGACGCTGCCCCCAGCAATGGTCCGCCACCCAGGGTTCTCCCCGATTACCCACCAAACCCACAACGGGCCCAACACAGCCTCCAGCAAGCTGATCATCGCTACCTCAGGCGCCGGCAAATAGCGTGGGCCCAAAGTCATCAAAACCAACGCCAACGGCAGCACCACCAGCCCTGCAAGAACAAGCGACGCCCATTGGACCGAATCCATCACTGGAAATTTCGCAAACATCAATGCGACCACAGCTGTCAGAAGTAAGCCGATTCCCGCCGCAGGGACCATGTTAATTTCGCGATGTCCGCGAAGGATTGTGTACAACAGCGCCAGCATGACCGCGTTCAGCAATGCCAACGAGTCACCGAACCACTGGATGCTGTCCAAACTTCCACTGGCGACAACCATCAGCCCTAGCGCCGCCCCCACAATGGCCCAACGTGTGGCACTCGAGATCCCTTCATTAAAGATCATTTTTGACAACACCGCAGCAATGAGTGGCGTGCAGGCAAATATCACCAACACATTAGCAACGCTGGTGTAAGAAAAAGCTGCGTAAAACGCTATCGAGCACGCTGCTTGCAAAAAGCAGACCAGCGCACCCCAGCGACCCAAGTGACGAACAGCACCGAAGAATTCGCTTCGCGCGTACAGCGCAAAGCCCAAAAGAATCACGGTGCCGCCCAGCAGGCCCCGGCCGAAAGCCAGCGTAAACGAATCAACGTCTGTCAGGCGAATCAACAGTGCGTCTGGGGTGAATGCCAGGGCCCCGCCAAGGGTTAGCCAGAAACCCTTTCGATGTTCTCCACTCATGCTCTACCCTTATTGTCTAAGCCCTGATCCACGCCTTTTAAGAAACGCCCTGGAGTGTACTTTTCAATCCGCTCAATGTTCCTGATCGTAGATAAACGCCTCAATTGCCTCGGGCGGCACTGGGCCTGCCTGTACTGCTTTCAAGCCTCCCCCTGGCGCATAAATGAGGAATGTCGGCGTCCCTTTAAAAGACTGGCCCGTTTGATTAGAAAAAAAACGCACCACGTCTCCAGGCTCTCCAAGTAGATTAGGGAAGTTCACGTCGCGCTCCTCAATGAATGCCCATGCATCAAGTGCCCCATCGACACCATCGAGCGAGATACCCAGAACTTTCAGGCGTCCGTCCCGATGCCGCTCGTGCAAATCCGCCTGCCCTTGCATCTCCTTGGCACAAACGGGGCAGCTGTACGACCAGATCATCACCACCAACCACCGATCGGCAGGAAGCACATCGGAAAAACTGACAGGTTGCCCGTCAAAATCAGAAAACCCCTCTGTCGTGGCTGCCGATGAAGGCGCCATTGCCACCCCAAGCATTAACACAGCGCCGATCAGCCACTTAACATAGTATGTTTTCAAATCTCCCTCCGCGGACCAGTCGCGTTATTTCCGTAACTGACCAAAAGCACTCCGCCGACCACAAGAACCATCCCAAGCGCCGATTTATAGCTAAAGGTTTCGCCAAATAGCGGCCAGGCGATCAGCGCCGTGACCGGCGGCACCAGAAAAAATAAGCTCGCCACCCGGGTTGCTGCCTGATGACGCACCAACGTCCAAAGGAGGGTCATAGCCCCCAGCGACAAAACGACGACCAACCAGGCGAGGGCAAACACAAACTCCCCGCTCCATTGTACGTTTTGAGTATCAAACACGAAGGACGCGATACCCATCATCAGCGCCGCTGCCAGAAATTGTAAAAAAGAGCCACTCAAAAGATTCATCTCGCTGCAAAACCGCTTCTGGTACAAAGTACCCACACTCATTCCGGTCACTGCTACGACACATAGGATGACTCCAATCACCGAGCTATCAAACAATCCAAGATAGCGCGAGGAAACCAGTGCAACCCCTACGGTCCCGAGAAAAAACCCGACCCATTGGCGTGCTCGGACCGGCTCTAAAAGCATTGGACCCGCCAGCACTGCTGTCAGCATCGGCTGCAGGCCGACAATCAGCGCACTGTCTCCAGCAGATACCCCAAGACTGATGCCAAGGTAGATTCCACCCAGGTACACGCCATGAACCAGTACCCCTACTGTCATGATATGCATGGCATTTTTCCAGGTGCCGGGGCCCTCGGCGCCGGTGAACCAGGTGATCGCCCCCAGGATTAAACAAACCAGGGCGAATCGCAACGCTAAGAACGTCGCCGGCTCTGCGTACGGTAAACCGAGTTTTGCGCCGATGAAACCGGTACTCCACAAGACCACAAACACCGCCGGAGCGGCGGCAAATAGAAGCGATGAGCCGGTTAGTCTTTGCGTTATCATTAGCTGATCAGCGTTAAGCAAAGAAGCGTAGTCTATGAGATTAGGGCTAGGCCCACCTACTCCAATTTCGACTTGAAATCCAGAGGTTCAACCCTATTTAGATGTTGGTTTGAATTACAGAATCTAATCTATTGAAATGAGCGACAACCCTTTTGTCACGGTGGTAACCCAGGAGAGTTTCCCAACCGAGGTAACTCAACGTTCGGCGGCCGTGCCTGTGCTGGTAGATTTTTGGGCCGACTGGTGTGCGCCGTGCAAGATGCTTGCACCCGTTCTCGAAAAACTTGCTCTCGAATACGAAGGCAAATTTTTGATGGCCAAAATTGACACCGAGGTCGAACGCGATCTGGCCGCTCAATTTGCTGTACGCAGCCTACCTACGGTGAAAGTATTTCGCCACGGTGCGCCCGTTGACGAATTCATGGGCGCGCTACCGGAAAGCGCGGTACGAGAAGTGATTGAGCGCCATATTGAACGGCCTGCCGATCTCGATATAGCCAAAGCAGCGGACCTGGCCGACAGTGGTAATGCCGAGGCCGCTCTCACACTGCTTAAAGAGTCTTTAACTAATGATCCGGAGCATGGCCCGCTACGGGTCGCCCTCGCCCAGCAGCAATTAAATGCTAAAGACGCCCAGGGAGCCTTAGAGACCCTGAAAGAACTGCCTCTTGTGGCAAAGCAGGAAGAGGAAGCCAAGATATTGCAAGCTCGGATCGAACTGGCCCTTAGTGCCGATGAAACAGGCGATACCGACGAATTAGCCCAGAGGGTCGCCCAGAATCCCAATGACCTGTCTGCACGTAACCGCTTGGCCGCCGGCCTCTTTCATCAGCCCGGACAGGTAGAGGCCGCAATGACCCAATTGCTCGAAGTGATCAAGCGTGGCCGGGGCACTAGCGAAGCCGACCAGGCTCGCCAGACCCTGCTACAAATATTCGCCAGCCTGGGTAACCAGGACGAGCGGGTCGGCCGTTACCGTCGAGTGTTGGCGCAGGCATTGAATTGACCCCAATGTCCGTGCCACAAGGGTCAACCGCGTGGATGGTGCGTGCCGTGTAGCGACTGCAATCTTGCCCGGGCGACATGGGTATAGATCTGAGTTGTCGAAAGATCTGTGTGTCCTAGCAGCATCTGCACGCTGCGTAAATCGGCGCCATGGTTCAATAGATGGGTTGCGAAAGCATGCCGCAACGAATGCGGTGAGAATTCTGCACCAATGCCCGCTTGCTGGGCATAACGCTTGATCAGCTGCCAAAATGCCTGGCGAGTCATTGGCCCTCCGCGACGTGTCACAAAAACGGCATCGGTCAATTGCGCCTTAAGGAGGTCTGAGCGAGCCTGTCCGAGGTATTCGCGCAGACTCTCAGACGCCTCTTCCCCTAATGGCACGATCCGCTCTCGCCCGCCCTTTCCTACCACCCTGACCAGTCCGGTAGTCAGATCAAGCTCGTTGAGTGTCAGGCCTACCAACTCGGATACGCGTAAACCACTGGCATACATGGTTTCCAGCATGGCGCGATCTCGACTCCCCAGGGCGGTATCCCTGGGAGGCGTTGACAATAGTTTTTCAACGCCTTGTTCGCTTATATTTTTTGGAAGGGGTCGGCCGATAACAGGAGAGCGGACATCGGCTGTTGGGTCTGCCTGAGTACGGCCTTGAATCAAAAGATAGCGGTAAAAACGGCGCAGAGTCGATAAGTGCCTCGCGGAGGATCTCGGGCTCAGCCCCGAGCGCACATTAGCTGCGAGGTAGGCCAACAAATCCGCACGGGTTACCTGCTCAAGGGTCAGCCCTTTTTTTGCCAGCCAGA
Organism: Acidiferrobacteraceae bacterium; assembly: GCA_018698075.1. Classification (GTDB taxonomy): domain Bacteria; phylum Pseudomonadota; class Gammaproteobacteria; order Arenicellales; family UBA868; genus UBA868. The sequence goes on along the minus strand of JABINT010000053.1, from coordinate 3,007 downwards.
TTTGAAAAGCAAGAAGGTCTGTCCGGTAGGCCGCCAACGTATTGGCGCTGAGCCCCGATTCGAGCCAGATTCCATCAAGAAACTGATCCAGTAGTTGCGTATCGGGGGAGCCCACACTCAGTTACCTTCTTGAGCGCGTATACGACCCAACTGCAGTTGGGCGAGTCGGTATCGCAACTTGGCCTGCAATTTCGGGTCGGTCGTGTCGCCCAGAAGTCGATGATAGATCACGCCGGCATCATCATACAAAGCGCCAGATTCCAATTCCTGGCCGGCCCGATACAGTGCACTTCGGCTCCAAGGGTCAGTGGTTGCACCAGCCCAAAAGGCCGATTCAACAAAATAGGCCGCGCTACGTACATGGTCACCCAACTCGGCCCACGACTGCGCAACCCAATACAGCAGCTCGCGTTTCTGGCCATGAGTCTGAACCAGAGGTGTCACCACTTCAAAGAGCTCCAATGCGAGGCGATGTTTCCCCAGAAATTGCAGGTCAAACATCACTTGCATCACCTGATCAAGACTCGCGGGCGCCATTGCCTGAAGTTGGGCGAGCCAAACCTTCAGCTCGGCGGCTCCAGCGCCTGCGTTACCCCCCAGGATTTGAAGCCGTGCCGAGCGTAAAACCCAGGCCCCGTGATTTACCCCCTGCGGCGGCCCCGTAATCATCGATTGCAGATCCGCCGCACGCCCAAAATCGGACTCGGCCAACGCCTGATCGACCAGCAGTAGCAAGGTCTCATCTTCTAAATCCGAATAACGCCCAAGTAACCCGTTCTCGCCATAAAACGTACCAAGCAATCCCGGGTATCCCTCATCCAGCAACTGATGTACCAACCATGAATGGGCCAGTTGTTGCTCGCGCCGTGGCAGAGCCAGTGTTAATAGATAAACGCAAAGAGATCTTGCCTCGAGGGCGTCAAGATCAGCGCCAGTGGCAAGCGCTTTCCACGCGGTAATTGCCTGGTCGTCCAGCAAGGAAAGGTCCTTAAGAACGGTTTGGCCAAGCGCCCGGTAGGACTTGATGAGCGAGTCACTATCTTGCTTTGCCAAAAGCGGATCTGCTTTGGCCTTGTGCAATAACAGATACTCAATCGCACCAACACGCAATCGCGCATAGCCCACTTCAGATGCGACTTCTGCCAACATCGCCTGCCGGGTAGATTCGAGCCGGACAAGTTCTGCCGGAATGAGCACAGCGCCAAGCCGTGTCAGGGCGAGATCGATAGGTAAAGCGCCGCTGCGCCATTCGGCATAGGCTCGCCACAGCTGTGCCTCATAGGATTCGGCCCCAATCAGCTGGAAAACAGCGTCCTTCGGGCGATGCCCCGCTAAGGCAATGCGTGCCCTCAGTAATTGCCAGGCAGTTTCATCAGGGGCATATTCCACCTGGTAGCGCTGCGCTGCGATCTCGGCATCAGCTACGAGTCCTTGGGCAATATAAGCCTTGATGATATTGCGCCGTATTTCCTGAACTGCACCAGGGTCGAATTGACCTTCAGCCAGAAGGGTCCGGGAAACGGCTTCAGCACGACTCCCTTTCGCCGTCATCAATAAAGCACTACTGAGTCTGAGCCCTACTTCAAGAAACTGAGAGCCGCGCTGCTCCTTAAACCGCTGAGTCAGTTCGGCGGTCAGTAGGTCCCAGCGACCCTGCTCTTCGAGAAGCACCCAGCGCTCACGCGCCCGCGTCAGCATCGCCTCTTCATCCGTCGCCGGCAAAGAGCCCAGCACGCTCAACGCCAACTGCCCCAAGCCGTGGTCCTTAAAACCGTGAATAGATGCGCTATCCAGTGCGAGCGAAAAAGGAGTTAAGGCGAGACCGGGTTCCTGTACCCAGGGGGCAGACTCTATTAAGGGAGATGCAGAACGATGCGCTTCAATCTCGGTTTGAAATTGAACATTAAGATCAAGGCCGCCAATTGGTGCAGGCCGAGCGGTGAAAAGCGGTGCCGGGCCCTCTTGGCCAAAGGCGACAGCGCCGGTAATAAGGGAAATGCCGCCCACCAAGGCGGATACCATGGCTACAATTACAGCAACGTCAAGCCGGTAGCCGCGCGATGCAGCGCCTGCCATGTGGTGGCTTGCGGGTCTCATCCCACCTGGCAACTGGAAGATTATTGGGGTCGAAACACCGCCAATCACCGGGGCCCGCTTACCGCGGTCAGGAAATTTTCTCGCGAATCCGTGCTGATTTCCCGGTGCGGCCACGCAGGTAGTACAGTTTTGCCCGTCGGACTGCGCCGCGTCGGCGGACCTCAATGCTGGCCACTAACGGGCTGTGTGTCTGGAAAACCCGTTCGACTCCTTCACCGTAAGAAATTTTACGTACGGTGAATGATGAATTCAGGCCGCGATTCTTGCGGGCAATAACCACGCCCTCGAATGCCTGAAGGCGCTCTCGGGCGCCCTCCTTCACCTTGACTTGGACACGGACAGTGTCACCTGGGCGAAACTCCGGCAGGTCTGTTTTAACCTGCTCGCTTTCCAACTGCTCAATGATGTTCGTCATCTGGAACTCTCCTATTTTTCGTATTGCTGCCTGAACGACTCCAGTAATGAGCGCTCTTCGTCGTTCAACTCTCTTTGCGCCAACAGATCTGGCCGTCTCAGCCATGTCTGACCCAAGGCCTGTTTTAATCGCCAACGCCGAATTTCTTCATGGTTTCCCGTCAGTAACGGGGCCGGTACCTCTACATCTTCAAACATTTCAGGCCGCGTGTACTGCGGCCAATCCAATAACCCTGCGCTGAATGATTCGGTCTTAACCGAATCATCGTTACCCAGCACACCAGGCAGGTATCTTACCAGTGCTTCAATCAGCACCATCGCTGGCAGTTCTCCACCCGCCAGCACATAATCGCCGATGGATAACTCCTCATCCACCTCGCGCTCCAGCAAACGCTGGTCAACCCCCTCATAACGCCCCGCCAACAGCACCAGAGCAGGCTCTGTCGCGAGGGCCCGCACCCGTTCCTGGGTCAACCGAGACCCGCTGGGGCTTAGG
>JABINT010000201.1 GCA_018698075.1 Acidiferrobacteraceae bacterium | reverse complement strand
AAATGCCTGCTGCACCCGATCGGCCTGCGCTGGTAGCACCCCGCTCAGAATCAAAGTACCGCCCGGGGACAGATGCCGATCGAGGGTCGGTGCCAGGGAAATAAGCGTGCCGGCAAGAATGTTGGCAAGCACTATGTCGTAGCCTAAGTTGTGAGGTAGCTGGTCCACCGACATGACTGACAGACCATGATTGACTCTGTTGCGTTTGGCGTTTTCCTGGGTAGCGGTTAGGGCTCGTGGGTCAAGGTCTACCGCAGTCGCCTGTGTGGCCCCCATGCGCAAGGCCGCTACCGCAAGGATACCTGAGCCACAGCCCCAATCCAGTACCGAGCAGTCCTTAAGTGTTAATTCTTCGAGCAAGGTCAGGCACAGTTGCGTGGTCGGATGGGTGCCTGTTCCGAAAGCAAGTCCTGGGGTAATAACGAGATTCAAAGCGTTGGTATCGGGAGCAGTCTGCCAGGGGGGGCAAACCCACAACTGGTCGCTGATTTTGATGGGCTGAAACTGGGTTCGGCCGCACAGCTCCCAGTCCTGGTCGGCAAGTTGATCGACTTGTACTGTGATTTCCTTGCCAATAATCCCAGTGAGCATCGTTGTGCAGGTGCCGACATCTATGCTTGGGTCGAATACTCCGGTTACTGTCTGCAAAGCCCAGCGGGGATCACCGGGTTGGGCTACATCGAACTGCGGCGAGTCGCCAGCGTCTGTTCGGCTCACCGCGATAGCCCCAAATACCTCGAGAGCCTCGTCTACACAGTCCGCCACATCACAGGCCACCGTGACAGAGATTTGCAGCCAGTAGGCTGTAGTTGGCCCTGCTGCGTTTTCGACGGCACTACTGCTCAACTGGATAACTGGCGTTCCAGGTAATGAATATCCAGCGCCTGTTGCCGGAAGGCAGCATCGTTTACCAGCCGTCGCTGCAGGGTGATATTGGTATCAATACCATCGACGACCATTTCTCGCAGTGCCCCACTCATGCGCACAAGAGCCTGTTCACGTGTTTCGCCATAGGCAATAACCTTGGCAATCAGCGAGTCGTAGTAGGGCGGCACCCGGTAGTTATTGAAAATGTGCGAGTCGACCCGGATACCGGGCCCTCCGGGCTGATGGTACTGGGTGATAAGCCCCGGTGAGGGCATGAAGGTATCCGGATTTTCCGCGTTGATCCGGCATTCCACGGCGTGACCCCGTAGACGAATATCGTCCTGACACACGCTAAGAGGTTCGCCGGCTGCGATCTGGATCTGTTCGCGCACGATATCAACACCGGAAATGGCCTCAGTCACCGGGTGTTCGACCTGCAAACGGGTATTCATTTCAATAAAGAAGAACTCATTGCGCTCGAACAAAAACTCGAAGGTGCCGGCACCGCGGTAACCGATAAGGCGGCAGGCATTGGCGCACAGCTCCCCCATCTTGTGGCGCATGTCGTCAGTAATTCCCGGCGCTGGAGCTTCCTCCAGCACCTTCTGGTGACGGCGCTGCATCGAGCAGTCACGGTCTCCAAGGATGACCACATTGCCCTGGGTGTCGGCGAGGACCTGAAACTCGACGTGCCGCGGTTTTTCCAGGTAGCGCTCCATATAAACAGTGTCGTTAGCGAACGCCGCTTGGGCTTCACTGCGTGTCAGTTGCCACGCATTCAGCAACGCGGCCTCGGTATGGACGACTCGCATACCTTTGCCACCACCCCCGGCAGTAGCCTTGATGATGATCGGGTAGCCAATCCCAGCGGCGATGCGCATGATTGCGTCGGCATCATCCGGCAGGGGTCCATCGGAGCCCGGTACACAGGGCACCCCGGCCTCGCGCATCATTTTGATCGCCGAGATTTTATCCCCCATCAGGCGGATAGTTTCGGGTGCCGGCCCGACGAAAATAAAGCCGCTTTCTTCTACGTGCTTTGCAAAATCAGCATTTTCAGCCAGAAAACCATAACCCGGATGGATAGCACTGGCATCGGTCACTTCAGCCGCTGCGATGACGGCCGGGATGTTGAGGTAGCTAGCCGCTGCAGGGGCCGGCCCGATACAAACCGACTCCTTGGCGAGACGGACATACTTGGTATCGGCGTCGGCTTCAGAATGCAGCGCCACGGTTTGGATGCCGAGTTCTCCGCAGGCCCGCAGAATCCGCAGTGCGACCTCGCCGCGGTTCGCGATCACCAATTTGTCAATCATGGGCGTTTGCTCAGGCGCTGTCTTCGTCAATAACAAACAGGGCTTCGCCGTATTCGATCGGATCGCCGCTATGTTTGAGTATCTTGCGGACTACGCCACTGACTTCGGCTTCCACGTGATTGAATATCTTCATGGCTTCTATCATGCACAGCGTATCGCCCACGGTGACGCTGCTCCCAATTTCGACGTAGGGCTTGGATTCAGGATTGGGAGAGGCGTAGAAGGTGCCGACCATAGGTGAGAACACGGCCCCCGCTTCGTTGGATGTTTCGGGCGGCTCTGTAATGGTTACCCCGGTTTCATCCGGGATGTAAGCCGGTGGAACAGCCGGCAACGGGGCGGGTGTCGCGAAGACTCCTGGCCCGGCCGAACCGGTATAGGGCGTGCTTCCACGGCTGAGTCGGATCGATTCTTCACCTTCGCTGATCTCGATCTCATTGAGTTGAGATTCTTCGAGCATCTCAATGAGTTTTTTTATCTTGCGTATATCCATGGATTGCGTCTCAGGCCTTTGTCCCAGCAAAACCCAGCTGATTCAGCGCCGCATCAATGGCGACCTCGTAGCCGCGCGGACCGAAGCCACAGATAACAGCCTGGGCCAGGTCGGAGAAAAAGGATTGGCGCCGGAACGCTTCGCGGGCATGTGGGTTGGACAGGTGGACTTCGATAAAAGGCAGGCTGACCGCAGCCAGGGCGTCGCGCAGAGCAACACTGGTGTGGGTAAAAGCTGCGGGGTTGATCACGATGAAGCCCACGCCATCACCGGGGGCACGCTGAACCCGCTCCACAAGCTCACTCTCGGCGTTGGACTGCATGGCCTCAAGCGTGGCACCGCGTGAGGAGCACAGTGAATCGGCTTGCTCGTTAATATCGGCCAGGGTCTGACGTCCGTAAATGCCTGGTTCTCGCTCACCGAGCAAATTAAGGTTCGGTCCGTGTAACAACAGGATATCAGGCATCAGTCAGTACTCTGGTGGGTAGATGAGTATTCTCACCATTTTTCCATTTTATGTCCAGATTGGATCATTTATCCGCGATTTCGATGAAATTTGCCTATTTTTCGGCGAAAATAATAACTCGACTATGGGTCGGATAGTGACGGCTCAAAGCAGGTCAGCAAGCCATCGATCGAGGTCATTTGCGGTCAGTTCGCCTGTCTTATGGTGCTGCAAGCGCCCCTTGCTGTCGAACAGCAGTGTAAAGGGTAGGTTACCCGGACTGCCATAACGGGCCATCAGGGCAAGGCCTTCGGTCTTGGCGATCAGCGAGGTGTAATCCAGGCCCATCTCGTTCTCAAACCGACGTACCGCTTCAATGTCATCGACTGCGATCCCCACCACCGCCAGCACCGGGGCGTGCAGTGCATGGGCGCCAATCAGCAGCGGTATCTCGGTACGGCAGGGCGCGCACCACGTGGCCCAGAAGTTGATGAGCACCACGCGGTTGGCCAGTTGTTCTGACGAGAAAATCTGGCCATCACTTCTTGGCAGTGAAAAGGCCACGAGTTGAGCGCCCACCGGTGTGGGCGAGCGATTGCCAAGCCAATGCGAAGCGAAAAGCCCGATTGCAAGCGCCAAGACTCCGCCAAGACCCCAGGCCATGATGGTAACCCGGGGCTTCATCGCAAGATTTAGAGCGTCTTTAGCAATGCAACAAACGCCTGGGCACCTTTATAGCCGTAGAGTCGCTGGGCGGTATTTTCGTCGCCGTTGGCATTAAAGAACAGTATGGCCGGTGGCCCGAAGACGCCGTAACGCTTCTTTATGGCACTGGTTTTCGGGTCATCGGGGTCTGTGACGTCTACCTGCAGCAGACGGTAGCCAGCAAGTGCTGCGGCCACGCCCGGATCGCGAAATGTGGACTCTTCCATTCGTATGCAATCGGTACACCAGTCGGCATAAAAGTCCAGCAGCACTTTGTGACCTGAGGCGTTGGCTGACTTTAGGGCATTGTCCAGTGTCGACAAGGAATCGACCTGGGTGAAATGGGCAGTGGTGATCGTGGCCTCGGATTGCAATAGGCCCCGGCTCCCGAGCGATTCCAGCGATACGGGCGCGAGGATATTTCGATTGCCGCTAAAGCCGCCGATCATTGCCAGTACGCCCCAGACCAGCAGAACCGTTCCCATTCCTTTAAAAAGTATCTGCCAGCCCGATGCCTGCTCCGGTAGCGCACGGGTTGCGCCCAGGTAAACCGCAGTGATAATGAACAGCGCCGCCCACAGCAGCAGCACGGGTACGTCTGGCACGGCGCCCAGCAGATAGATCGCGACTCCGAGCAGCATGACACCGAATACTTGCTTAACTCGTTCCATCCACAGACCATTGCGGGGAATGAGATAGCCGGCACCAGCGCCGGCCGCAATAAGGATTACACCCATACCCAAGGCGAGTGCCGACATCAGCGCGGCGCCCAGCCAGGGGTCACCGTGCAAGATGGCGATGCTCAATACCGAGATCAGCAACGGTGACACGCAGGCCCCAACAATCAGGGCGGAGAGCGCGCCAAGCACAAAGATCATGCCGGCCGAGCCACCCAGGCGTTGGCTGCTGGTACTTAGCCGCGACTGCAGCGCCGAGGGCAGTTGAACGTTATACAAGCCGAACATCGACAAAGCCATGAGCGACAAGATCAGGGCGATCGTGCCAATCGCCCAGATATTCTGAAAATAGGCCTGTAACTGATCTCCTGTTGCTCCGGCCACTGCGCCGATGGCTGCGTAGGTTACCGTCGTGCCAAGCACGTAAACCACCGATAGTGTGGCACCGCGTAAGCGCCCGCCACCGGATTGGCCAACCACACTGCCCAGAAGGATCGGAATCAGCGGCAGGACGCATGGGGTAAAACTCAGCAGCAGTCCGGTGCCAAAGGCCACGCCCAGGTAGCCGGCGAGTGCGCTGCCCGATATCGTATCGTCTGCGCTTTCGGGTACGGGTGCTGCGGTTGGTGTGGCTGCGACAGCGTCGCTGATAAGTTGTGGCAAGGCAATGGTGAAAGATTTTTTCACCGGTGGGTAACAGATGCCCTTTTCCGCGCAACCCTGGTAACTGGCATCGACCCGCATTTCTTTACTCCCAGCACCGCCTGCCAATGCCAGGTCTACCGCGAAATCAGCCGAATAGATCGCTACATCCCCAAAGTAGGGGTCATGTTTGGTTTTCCCGCCGGGCAAGTTGTAATCTGCAAGTGCCGGGTTGCCAACGCTTAGAAAACTGAGCTTGTCCTGATAAAGGTAATAGCCTGGCGCGATGGTGAAATGCGCGCTCAGTGTTTGCGGGCCATTGGCCTTGATATCCAGGCGAAAGGCCTCATCGACATCGAGGAATTCAGGTTCGTTCGCGGCAACACCCAGTAACTGGCGCAGGTCAGTGACACTGTTAACAGTGGTAGACGCCAGCGGCTGCTGCGCCGTGCCTGACGGTGTCAACAGGTTCAATGCCAGGGTGTGAGTCATGGGCGGGTAGCACACCCCAACCGGCTCATTACAGCCCTGACCGCGGGCAGTGAGATTCACCTGCCCCGTATCTTCAGCGGTACGCTCCAATCCCAGCATGATCCGCGCGCTACCCTCAAGAATCTCGACATCGCCGAAAAACTCATCGCGCTTAATCTTGGTTGGTGGAAAAATGATCTCGCCAAGTGCGACACCCTGTGGATCGCTTTCGAAATGGAACTTATCTGCGTACATGTAATATCCCGGCGCGATCTGCCAGGTCACAGCGATCTGATCGGCAGAGACGACCTTTGCTGAAAAGGCAAATGCGCGCTCGGGTTCGAGCAACTCCTCGGATTCCTGAGCTGGTACATGCACTGTGAGTGCAACCAGCAAAAAGCCAATGAGCATTTGGCCAAGCCCATAGTGGCGCCCTTCGCAAAACCGAAGGCCTGAGCAGACGCCCTGGCCCAGTGCTTTCCAGACGGGCAGCAGCTGGCGCCTGAAGAGAGCCCTTTGGCGGCTAAAAAATGTGGAATTCATGTTGGCTTATAGAGCTTGGCTCACGGCTCGGGCTTGGAATAGGAATGGCATCATACGCAGTAATTCTCGCATGCCCGGATGCATCAAATTGCTTGAGTCAGCATTTTCTAATGTTGGCCAGACTGACGTAGAATCTGTATGCCGGGCCATTGTCCAGAAATAAGTCGCCATTTCAGGTTATTTTAGTCGATAGCCTTAACCCTAAAATCCGTGTGATGCCGTTACTCGTTCTCGCATTTTTATTGATTCCGCTGCTTGAAATCTATCTCCTGATAGAGATAGGGGGGCTGATTGGCGCCTACTGGACAGTAGCAGCAGTTGTGGGCACGGCACTGGCCGGCGCAGCCCTGGTGCGGCGCCAGGGGCTGGCCACAATACATCGCTTTCGGGTCGCCATGGGTCAGGGCGAGTTACCCGCCCTGACCATCATGGAGGGCCTGGTACTGCTGGTTGCCGGCGCACTGTTGCTGACTCCGGGGTTTTTCACCGATGCCTTGGGTTTTGCCTGTCTGACGCCGCCACTGCGGCGGCGTTTCATACAGGGCTGGCTGGCTACCCGGTTGGTACCTGGAGTACAAAACCCGGGTGCTGGCGGCGCCCGTCAGGGTCCCGTTGAGGGGGAATTTCGGCGCCTGGACGACTGATTTGTTGCCAGGCCCTTGACTCTGGCTGAATAATCCCTATTATTAGCACTCAGATGAGTTGAGTGCCAACATTCGTTGGACTCAAATTTCCCCTCCATTACTCAATACTTTAGGAGATTAACTAGATGAATATTCGACCACTGCACGATCGTATTGTGGTGCGACGCCTCGACGAGGAACGGACCAGCGCCGGCGGAATCGTCATCCCTGATAGCGCAACTGAGAAGCCGATGACCGGCGAAGTGCTGGCAGTGGGCAATGGCAAGCGTCAGGACAACGGTGAGCGACTGATCCCGGATGTGAAGGCCGGTGACACGGTACTGTTTGGCAAGTATTCGGGCACTGAAGTCAAGGTTGAAGGCGAAGAGGTGCTGGTGATGCGCGAAGACGACATCATGGGCGTCATCGAGGGCTGAGGTGTTTCTCACCTGAGCCGATCAAATACTCATTGATTTTTAAAGGAACAAGATAATGTCAGCTAAAGAAGTGAAATTCGGTGAAGCCGCCCGAGCCGCCAAGATGCGCGGCGTAAACATTCTGGCGGATGCTGTAAAAGTGACGTTGGGCCCCAAGGGCCGCAACGTGGTGCTCGATAAATCTTTTGGTGCACCGACCGTGACCAAAGATGGTGTTTCGGTTGCCAAGGAAATTGAACTGAAAGATAAGTTCGAGAATATGGGTGCGCAGATGCTCAAGGAAGTGGCTTCCAAGACTTCTGACGTGGCTGGTGATGGCACCACGACCGCAACCGTACTGGCCCAGGCCATGCTGCGTGAGGGTTTGAAGTCGGTAGCCGCCGGCATGAACCCGATGGATCTCAAGCGCGGCATCGACAAGGCAGTAGTCGCCGCGGTGGCGCAACTGGTCGAGGTTTCCAAGCCTTGCGCCGGTTACGAGGAAATCGCCCAAGTAGGCACGGTTTCTGCTAATGCGGACGAATCTGTCGGCGGCATTATTGCCGAAGCGATGGAAAAGGTCGGCAAAGAAGGCGTCATCACAGTGGAAGAAGGCAAGAGCCTTGACAACGAGCTGGAAGTGGTTGAGGGCATGCAGTTTGACCGCGGTTATCTCTCGCCCTACTTCATCAACGACCAGGATACTATGCAAGCTGATCTGGAAAATCCGTTGATCCTGATTCACGACAAGAAAATCTCTAACATCCGCGAGATGCTGCCGGTGCTGGAAGCGACCGCCAAGGCCAGTCGGCCTTTGCTGGTCATCGCCGAGGATATCGAAGGCGAAGCCCTGGCAACATTGGTGGTCAACAACATCCGCGGCATCGTCAAGGTCTGCGCTGTGAAGGCACCAGGCTTTGGTGATCGACGTAAAGCGATGCTGCAGGATATTGCGGTTCTGACCGGTGGCCAGGTGATTTCTGAGGAAGTCGGCATGAGTCTTGAAGCGGCAACGCTTGAAGAATTGGGTTCGGCCAAGCGTGTTCAGATCAGCAAGGAAAACACCACCGTCATCGATGGCGCAGGCTCTGCCAGCGATATCGAAGCGCGCGTTAATCAGGTTCGTGTCCAGATCGACGAAGCAACCTCAGATTACGACAAGGAGAAGATGCAAGAGCGTGTCGCTAAGCTAGCCGGCGGTGTCGCCGTGATCAAGGTGGGCGCGTCAACTGAAGTCGAGATGAAAGAGAAAAAGGCCCGCGTTGAAGATGCACTGCACGCGACCCGCGCAGCCGTGGAGGAAGGTGTTGTTCCTGGTGGCGGCGTGGCTCTGGTGCGATGTGTGGATGCACTGGGCAGCGTCAAGGGAGCCAATGCTGACCAGGACATGGGTGTGAAAATTGTCCAAAAGGCAATTGAAGAGCCGCTGCGTCAGATCGTGGCCAACGCTGGTGAGGAAGGATCTGTTGTGTTGAATCAGGTCTGCACCAAGGACGGTAACTATGGTTACAACGCCGGCACGGGTGAGTATGGCGACATGATTGCCATGGGCATCCTGGATCCGACCAAGGTAACCCGCGTTGCGCTGCAGCACGCTGCATCGATTGCCAGTCTGATGATCACCACCGAGGCGATGGTTGCCGAATTGCCGGAAGATAAGCCGGCAATGCCGATGCCGGGCGGTGACATGGGCGGCATGGGCGGCATGGGCGGCATGATGTAAGCCTGTCCAGTTCGTCTGCGAGCAGTATCAAAGCCCCGCCTTCCGGCGGGGCTTTTTTTGTCGATCAATTGGTACAGTCTGGGCTGGAAGAGCACGAAGCGTATAAAATGCACGCTAATGACCGAATGATCTGCAAAGATCACTTACAACAGGACGTGATATGAGAAAAAGGCAGCTTTTCCCGGCGACAGTTTCTGGTCGCGATCAGCGATTGAGATTGCTGCAAATTGTCGTGCTTATTGTGGGATACCTCGCAGGAATACCGGCAAGCCTCGCGTTGGACCCGGTGGTTGGTGCAGCCTTGTGGTCACCGCAGCCCGCCGTATCGGAGTTACGCCCAGGACTCGCAGTCACTTATGACTATGCGCGCCGGGTACACGTTGATGATGTTGAAGTGCTGAGCAACCCGGTCATTGGTAAGCCGCTGGATAACATTGCCCACCGGACTATCGACGGTAAGGTACTGACCGCCAAGCGTGCGATGATGGTGGCCGCCCACATCCGCGGGCTGATCCGATTTGAAGCGCCCGGCACTTATACGTTCAGGATCGAGTCCAACGATGGCGTCAAAGCCCGGATTGGCGGTCAACAGATCTGGGTAGATCCGGAGATTCACCCCAACCGTTGGTCTCCACCCATACCGTTGGTGATCGATACGCCAGGCTGGTACGAGTTGTGGATTAATTACTACCAGAAAAAAGGCACCTCGGCACTGCAACTGGTATGGACAATCCCGGGGTCAGAATCTGAAACCCACGTACCGCCAGAAGTGCTGGCGCATCTTGACAGCCAGGTAGGACAATAGCGTTTCGTTTACCCGGATTATTGGCAATTCAAGCCAGCGGGGTATCAAGACCCTCAAGCGCAACAATGTTCGAATATGCAAGGCGCTCTCGTAGCCGCCGGTCTGGGTGGTGCCGTGTAGCGGGATCACAATGAAGCCCGAGCCGAAACCGTAGCCCGCGACTGTCAGGCCGGTCGGGAAACCGCTTTAGGGGTCCACCTGATGCAGGTGCGGTAGATGCAAGCCAGCGGTTCGACAAGACGCCGGCCTTGGCGCAGTTGAGGTAGCCGGCATACTGCCGTCAGTCTTGAGGGCAGCGCTGCGTGCTGTTACTAGCTGGCGCTCCACTTTTTGTCAGAACATCGTGCGCAAAGCGGAGGAAACGATGACAGCGACAGTGCAACGCCAGGCGCGCGCCCATGTGCCCGACAAAGCGTGGCTGGCCAAACAGGCGCGCGAGGACATCCTTGAGCCAGACCTGCCGATCGTTGATCCGCACCATCACCTTTGGCAGCACGCCAACCACCGCTACCTGCTCGATGAACTGCTGGCTGATACCGGCTCTGGCCATAACATCACCGCCACGGTTTACATCGATTGTCGCTCGATGTACCGCGCCGATGGCCCGGTGGCGATGAAGCCGATTGGCGAAACCGAGTTCGCCAACGGCGTCGCCGCCATGAGCGTCAGCGGTATCTACGGCCAGACGCGGGCCTGCGCTGGCATCGTCTCCTACGTGGATATGACCCTTGGCGCCCGGACACGGGCCGTGCTCGAGGCGCACGTCACTGCCGGCAATGGCCGCTTTCGCGGCATCCGCCACGCGGGCGGCTGGGACTCCAGTCCGGATGTGCGCAACAGCCACACCAACCCGCCGCAGGGCCTGTACGGTCAGGCGAATTACCGCGAGGGTGTAGCGCAGCTTGGCGCGCTCGGCCTGACCTATGAGGCCTGGCAGTATCATACGCAGCTGAAGCAGGTCACAGCGCTGGCCAGTGCCGTACCTCAGACCATGATGATCCTCAATCACTGCGGCGGCCCGCTGGGTATAGGCCCCTATGCCGGCAAGGCCGACGCGGTGTTCGCGACCTGGAAAGCCGATCTGCAGGAACTGGCACGCTGCCCCAACGTGGTGGTGAAGCTGGGCGGGCTGGGCATGGATATCGGCCCGTTCGTTGCCCACATACAACGCCCCGCCCCGCCCAGTTCGGCTGAGATCGCCGCCGCCTGGAAACCGTGGATCGAGACCTGCATCGAGGTCTTTGGCCCGGATCGCTGTATGTTCGAAAGCAACTTTCCGGTCGACAAGCTGTCGACCGGCTACGCCGTGCTGTGGAATGCCTTCAAGCGTCTCGCCGCTGACGCCTCCGCCACCGAGAAGACCGCCCTGTTCAGCGGCACGGCAAAACGCGTGTACAAACTGACATGATTGATCGCTATGTCGCTCTCGGGCGCTCGGGGAAGAGGAGTAAGAAGAGGGCGCTGACACACCCATTGTGCTCCACGAGCCGTGTCGCTTGATCGCCCGCCTAGCGTTTCGTTTACCCGAATTATCAGTGATTCAAGCCAGCGGGGTATCGAGACCCTCAAGCGCGACAATGTTCGAATCGGCCAGGCGCTGACGGATTTCCCGGTACGGCTGGTAATCGTCGCAGTGGCAAAAGGCCTGCAACTTATCCCAGCTCGGGAACTCGATTATCACCAGTCGACGGGGTTGCCAGTTGCCCTCCAGTTTTTCGAGTTGCCCGCCGCGGGCACGGTAGACGCCGCCAAAATTCGCTGCAATCTTTGGTACGGCTTCAAGGTAGCCGCTGTCACGATAGGCATCCATGTCGGCCGGATGTACGTCGGCAATCAGAAAGGCGCTCATAAGTTTGTTGCTCTCCTGCAATTGGTTTTTCAGACGATGCTGATCAGGGCATCCAGCAAGGCATCGGGTCTTTCCATCATCAGCGAGTGACCGCTGCCTTCCAGCACGCAGACCCGGGCTTTGGCTACTGCGCTGATCAGTTTCTCAGCAGATCGTACCGGCGTCATGATGTCGCGTTCCCCGAGAATAAAGAGCGTGGGGCACGCCACTGCTTCGGCATGGCTCAGGCCGGCATCGTAATCCTTACAGGCGGCCAGATCAATGTGGATCAGGTCATCCGCTGCGCGTTCCAAAAGCCGCAGGGTATTGCCCGCCATCCACAGTCCCGGAGTTTCGCTGCCCCCCAACTGTGCTGCTTTGCTGTAGCCCCAGTAGGTCAGCATGTCGATAACGCCATGGCCGTTGTCGGCGGCGTCGCGCAACATATCAGGATGTACTCCCATCGGTGCGGTCGAGCCGATCAGTACCAGCGAGCGTGCGTAGTCAGGATAACGGGCGGCCGCGTTCAGAGCGACCAGAGAACCCATGGAATGACCCACCAGAGCGGCGCTACTGATATTGGCTGGTGCCATCGCCTCGATTACTGCATCGGCCATGGCATCAATTGTGGGCGCAGGCTCGCCCTGTGAGCGACCGTGCGCTGGCAGGTCCAGCGCCAGTACGTTATATCCGTGGTGGGCAAAATAGCGCGATGGCAGCACCCAGACGGTGTGATCCATGCCGGTGCCATGGACAAAAACAACCGCGTCCTGGCTGCTCTGGTGCGCCCGCGCGCCGGTGTAGCCAAAAAGGTTCCCACTGGGGGTTTCAAGTTCCATGGTGAGCGCCCCTTCAGTTT
>JABINT010000058.1 GCA_018698075.1 Acidiferrobacteraceae bacterium | reverse complement strand
TGCACGCTTGATAAACGTTCTTCGGGAACAGGCCTGTCGGCTTGGGGCGAGCGCCACGATAATGACGTTTGAGCCTCATCCCCACGAGTTTTTCAGCCCGGAGAACGCTCCGCCTCGGCTCCTGCGCTGGCGAGACAAGATTGAGAAGTTGGAGCGAGCCGGGGTTGATCAGATATTTTCGCTGCGTTTTGATCGCGAACTGGCCCAGACGTCGGCCGAAGATTTTGTCAGAAAATATCTCGTTGACGGCCTTGGGGTTCGCCATCTGGTTATTGGCGATGATTTTCGTTTTGGCCGTAAACGTACCGGCGATATTAATTTGCTGAGAACGCTTGGCGAGGCGTGGGGCTTTACCATAAGCGCGGTAGAGACCTGTGAAGTGCAAGGACAAAGAGTTAGCAGTTCACGAGTGCGAAGCGCACTTGGCGACAATGATTTTGAGCTCGCTGCCAGGTTGCTCGGTTACCGGTACGCTATAGGCGGACGGGTGGCACACGGCGACAAGCGCGGCCGGACTATCGGATTTCCCACTGCGAATATCGTCCTGCGTTATGACAACGTGCCGGTTTGGGGGGTATATGCCGTGTTGGTCCATTCCCAGGGCCGGAGCCCTTTGCCGGGTATTGCTAACATCGGGACACGCCCGACCATTGGTGGGGAGCGGGTACTTCTGGAAACACATTTGTTTGATTTTGATGAATCACTCTATGCTGAGCGAATCCAGGTTGAATTTAAGACTAAGATCCGCCCGGAAAAGCGTTTTGAATCGATTGAGGCACTTAAAGCCCAGATTGCCAAGGACAGC
This sequence comes from Acidiferrobacteraceae bacterium, assembly GCA_018698075.1. Classification (GTDB taxonomy): domain Bacteria; phylum Pseudomonadota; class Gammaproteobacteria; order Arenicellales; family UBA868; genus UBA868. Next base: position 10,605 of record JABINT010000058.1, on the reverse strand, counting down.
GACACCGCACGATCATGGTTTACCCAAGCTAGCCAGACAGGCGAGTAGGGCTGCAGTGATTCCCAAGCTCACGAGTCAGTCGCTACGTTTTTTGCTCCTCGCGGTGATCATTGTGGCGTTGGACTGGCTCAGCAAGTACTGGGCGCAGGATGCATTAACACGGCACGGCCTCATACCGGTGTGGCCAGGGTTCAATCTGGTGCTGGTGCACAATCAAGGGGCAGCTTTTGGTTTTCTCCACCAAGCCAGTGGTTGGCAGACAATGTTATTTATAGTGGTGGGAATTTCAGTGGCCATTTACCTGGGTATTCGGCTTTGGATAGCCCGCGCCGATGAGTACCTGCTCAATATCGGTCTTAGCTGTATCCTCGGTGGTTCGATCGGTAACCTGATCGATCGGTTGAACTACGGATTTGTTGTTGATTTTCTGGATGTGTATGTGGATTCGTGGCATTGGCCCACATTCAATGTGGCCGACATCGCCATCAGTGTTGGAGCAGGAATAGTCATTGTTGATATTTTTGGATTATTCCGTCGCAGGGCAGAGAAGGCGCTTAATGACTGAGCGAAGGGCAATCGCTACAGGAGACCATGTCGAACTTCATTATCGGGTTCTGCTGGCAGACGACACCGAGGTTGAAAATTCCGGTGAGCAAGCTGTCAGCCTTATTGTGGGCAGTACCGACTTGCCAGAAGTGGTGGCCCAGGCATTAGTTGGCAAAAATTCCGGCGAACGGTTTCGAATTGAGATCAGTGGGTCGGATGGGGTATTTGGTGTCTACGATCCCCAGAATACCCAAGTGATTGCGCGGGAGAAGTTTAGCGAGCGGGTTCAGCCAGACCTTGGCGCCTTGGTTGAATTTGAGCTTCCCGATGGGGAGAGTATCGCCGGGCATGTTGTTGGGATCAGCGATGATGGCGTGTCGGTTGATTTTAATCATCCACTGATTGGGCGAGACTGCGTTTACGAGATTGCAATTGTTGCAACCGACAAGTGCAAAGACTGACCGCCCGCTGATAACAATAAACATGACTGACTTTGTAATAAAACTTGCCAACCCCCGGGGATTTTGTGCCGGCGTTGATCGCGCAATCGAAATCGTCGAGCGGGCGCTGCAGAAATACGGTGCACCGGTGTATGTACGCCACGAGGTGGTGCACAACCGCTTCGTGGTCGATGGCCTTCGCTCAAAAGGTGCCATATTTGTTGAAGAGCTGGATGAGGTACCCGACGGTGCGAACCTGATTTTCAGCGCACACGGGGTATCGAGAAAGGTGCAGAACAAAGCCAATGTTCGTGAATTGCAAGTTTTTGACGCAACCTGTCCGCTGGTGACCAAGGTCCACTCTGAGGTTGCCCGGTATGGTCACGAAGGCAAGACTGTTGTCCTTGTGGGGCATGAAGGACACCCGGAAGTAGAGGGGACAATGGGCCAGGCCGTGGGACCGGTCTTTTTAGTCGAGACTCTGGCGGATGTCGCAGCGCTTAAGATCCCGTCGAACGTACAATTGGCTTATGTTACTCAGACCACCCTGTCTGTCGACGATACGGCAAGGATTATCAAAGCACTGCGCCGGCGGTTCCCTGGGATTGAGGGCCCACGTCGCAATGATATCTGTTATGCCACGCAAAATCGCCAGGACTCAGTCAGGAAATTGGCTCAAACCTGCGATGTGGTCCTGGTGGTCGGATCTCACAACAGCTCAAACTCAAACCGTTTGCGCGAGCTTGCCGAAGAGGTGGGAGCCCGTGCTTATCTTATTGATGGAGCCGATGATGTTGTTGTCGACTGGTTGGTTGGCGCTCGACAGATCGGTATTACGGCCGGCGCATCCGCCCCGGAAGTGCTGGTCAGCCATGTGATTAATCATCTCGAAACATTGGGTGGTCGGTTGGGCAGTGCCGCCGAGATAACTGAGGAGGGCGTCGCTTTCGCGCTACCGGCTGAACTTCGCCAGGACTTTGACGTCATTGTGCGTTAGACGAAATGTCTGTACGCGCAATATAATTGCTTGGTTGAAATAATGCCCCAACGCCGGTGTAGCTCAGTTGGTAGAGCAGCGCATTCGTAATGCGAAGGTCGTAGGTTCGAATCCTATCTCCGGCACCAATGGTCTGCATATGTAGCGCTTTCTGATATTGAAATCCCTATTTTTATAATCTTTGGTCTCTTCTTATCCCCGCCTATCCGCCCAGACAGATTTCACTGGAACCAAATGAGTAAAACCAACACTCAACGTATTCTCGTTACCGGCGGTGCCGGATTTCTCGGATCACACCTATGTGACCGACTGGTCGAACAAGGCGATGACGTTATTTGCCTGGACAACTTTTTTACCGGCGATAAACGCAACATAGCTCATCTTTTCGGTCGATCTAATTTCGAACTGGTTCGCCACGATGTCACCTTTCCGCTTTATGTCGAGGTGGATCAGATCTACAACCTGGCCTGCCCGGCGTCGCCGGTTCACTACCAGTCCGACCCGGTACAGACAACCAAGACCAGTGTCCATGGCGCGATCAACATGTTGGGATTGGCTAAACGCACAGGCGCACGAATCTTGCAGGCCTCGACCAGCGAGGTGTACGGAGACCCTGAAGTACATCCGCAAACTGAGGATTACTGGGGCCGCGTGAATCCCGTGGGCACTCGTGCCTGTTACGACGAAGGAAAGCGTTGTGCAGAGACGCTCTTTTTCGATTACTGGAGACAGCATCGATTGGAGATCAAAGTGGCGCGGATTTTTAATACCTACGGGCCGCGCATGCACCCCAACGATGGCCGGGTGGTGTCCAACTTTATCGTCCAGGCGCTTAAGGGTTTGCCGATCACTATTTATGGTAAAGGTAGCCAGACCCGATCGTTTTGCTATGTCGATGATCTGGTTGAAGGTCTTATAGGGCTTATGAATTCTGATGCTGAGATCACCGGACCGGTGAACCTTGGCAACCCCAACGAATTCACAATTCGGCAACTGGCTGACAAAGTTCTCGCCCAAACCGGCTCGCGTTCCAAGATTGAGTTAAAGGCGTTGCCTGAAGACGACCCAAAGCAGCGCCAACCCGATATCACTTTGGCGACAAAGTTATTGGACTGGGGTCCCAAAGTGAATCTGGATTCCGGCCTAGATACCACTATTGAGTATTTCCGGGGACGGCTTTAGTCAAAGTGCCTTCGATTACGGTCTTGCGGGCTTTGTAGTCGGCAAACTCACGGGCTCAGCCTGTGAGCCTGTACCCAGAGCACAATGCTCTCGTGTTGAAACCAACGGGAGTAAACGATGAGTGATCTGGTTGATTTTTTGGGGTGGCTGGGGTTAACCCTTTGTTGTGCGGTCGTCGTGGGCTACGGTCTTGAGTCCTTTGGAGCAAACCTGGAGGCTGCCCAGTCTCTGGCGCTGGGGCTTTGTGCCAGCATTGGCGCAGGGAGTGCCAGTTATCTTTTGCTGCACTGGTTGTCGCCAGCGCTATTACTGTCTAGATGGCTGTCAAAGAGCGTCAAGCCTGGCAAAACATATAGCTTGTTTAGAGCGGTGTCAGTGCGAGCCTGATCTACGTTTTGGTATTAAGTATTTTAGACAACTTTGTTTTCGATCTAGACGACTCTGCCGAGCGTCTCATTGTTCGACGAGGCTTTAAGGATCGAATCGACAGTGCCTGAACGCAAGACATGGCGGCCGTGCCGATCGGCTCAAAATCCCAGGTTTTAGGTACCTAGAGGCCGTGTCATTGGGTTTACCCCAAGCCAGATCGGACTCCATCGTCGGGTTGGGCGGAGGTGGTTCTCATGTATATCGGCGATCGCGACCTGCGCACGATTCACTCATAGGGATCGGATGCACCTGGGGGGCGGGTTTTAAACCGTTTATGCACCCAGAAGTATTGAAGTGGCGAGTTCCGTACACATGATTCAATAGCAAGATTCATCCGCTTAGCATCTTCGGCTACCTCGGGCGTGGGGAAATCCTTAAGTGGCGGGTGGATGATCAGTTCGAATCCTTCACCTCGCGGTAGAAGGTAGGTGGCGCACGGCACGACCGGTGCGCGACTCATCCTGGCGAGACGCCCCAGCACGGGCCAGGTAGCTGTTGGTATCTCGAAAAAGGGTGCAAAAACAGCTCGACGGGCCCCGGGATCCTGGTCCGGAAGGTAATAGCAGGCTTCGCCGGCACGGACCGCACGGACCATGCGCTTGAGATCGTTCTTACGCTCAAATAGACGGGCACCGAAGCGCTCTCGTGCTCGGAGCATATAGCGGTCGAAGACGGGATTACGGGTACGCTGGTAGACGCTGACTCCGCGATAACGCAAAGACAGGTAGACGCCGCCCAGTTCCAGAGCAAGAAAATGGGGCGCAAGGATGATAACGCCCTGACCGGTGGCAAGAATTTCATCTAACAGCTCTGGGTTGCGGATGCGGACATTTTGCATCAACTGCTCAGGCGAAGCCCACCAGACATAGCCCGTATAAAGGAGCATTCGCGCCGTATTGCGAAGGTTCTCCCGGGCCATTGCGGTTATTTCATCTTCAGACCTTTCGGGAAAACAAAGTGCAAGGTTACGCTCAGCGATACGTCGCCGCGAGGGAATTGCCATTCGCAGTAGGTCGCCCAGGAGCGTACCAACATGGTATAGCAATGGCAAAGGCACTTTGGCCAGAAAACGCAGCAGTCCCAGCGTGACCCAACTGCCCACATATTTGGGGTGGAACGGGCTGCGAACTCGTTTTTTCATAACGAACTTGCCAGTCTGTGCAAGCCTTTGAAGTGATCAGCCGACTGGGTTTTCTGGGTGGAGGAATATAAGGACATGAACATCGTTAGATAACAAATTTCAATGATCCCAGCCAAGAGAATAAGGCACCCTGTGATATAGTGAAACCAGTCGTTACGGCAGTTTCCTGTCAAGAGAGTAGCCGCCGCGCAGATCACGTTCCGGGAGGTTTTTTGACTGAGACTATTGTACTCACCGCAGAGATGATAGCGGTGATGGGGATATTGGGTCTCACGATTTTCCTCTTTGCCTTTGAGATTGTCCGGGTTGATGTCGCTGCTATTGCGATCATGGTCTTGTTGGGCCTTACGACTATGGTCCCGGGGCACGATGGGCTGGTACCAATTGCTCATCTTTTCGACGGCTTCTCCAGTAACGCGGTTATTTCAATTATTGCCGTGATGATCATCGGTGCTGGGCTGGACAAGACCGGCATTATGAGTCAGGTGGCCGGGAAGATTCTCAAGTATGGTGGGCGCACAGAGAGCCGAATTATCACCATTATTTCGGCGACGGTCGGGATCATATCGAGTTTTATGCAGAACATTGGGGCCGCGGCTCTATTTTTGCCGGTGGTTACCCGTATAGCGAGAAGGGGAAATTTACCGATCTCTCGCCTGCTGATGCCCATGGGATTCTGTGCGATTCTAGGCGGCACCATCACCATGGTTGGCTCCAGCCCACTGATTCTCCTCAATGACCTGATCGAAACCTCCAACCGAAACTTGCCCACGTCGGTGGAGCCAATGCAGGCTTTTTCGTTATTTTCCGTTGCCCCGGTCGGAATCGTAATGCTGATGTGCGGAATTTTGTATTTTGTCTTTCTTGGCCGCCTGGTGCTGCCGGTGGTTAAGGATAAGCCTCAGGAATCAGGAAGTACTCTGCATTACTTTTCCGAAGTGTATGGGATAGCCGGAGAAGTTTATGAGGCTCGAGTCACACTGGATAGCCCGCTAGCTGGAACAATGGTGTCTGAGATTGACAGTGCCGGGCGCGGAGGATGGATCGTTGCGGTGCGTAGTGGCGATGAATTCACTGTTGCGCCTTCAGGGGATACCGAACTGTGGGTTGGAACCGATATTGCGATCATGGGGCCACTGGGGTCAGTTCAGGAATTCTGCGCTGAAAACGCCCTCGAGCTGCGAAAGGAGATGGATGTATTTTCAGAAATATTGAGTCCAACCGCAGCCGGAATCGTAGAGGTTGTCATTCGGCCGGATTCGAATCTTATAGGCAAGACCTTGCGTGAGATAGGGTTGCGCCAGCGTTATGGCGCAACGGTGCTAGCCATTTTCCGAATAGACGAGGTGATCGACAGCGACTTGCCGGAGTTTGTCCTGCAGGCGGGCGATACACTCGTCCTGCATTGTCGCTGGCGTGATATCGCACCCATCGCTGAGAACAACGATTTCGCGGTGGTCACCGATTTTCCACGTGACGATACCCGACCGCACAAGCTGCCTTATGCGGCTGGATTTTTCCTGTTGGCACTCGGTCTGATTCTGTTCAGCGATTTAAGACTTTCGGTTGCGCTAATGACCGGGGCGGTGGGGATGATTATCAGCGGTGTGATCCGCATAGACGAGGCTTACCAGTCGATTGGGTGGCAGAGTGTTTTTCTGCTCGCAAGTTTGATCCCATTAGGGCTCGCAGTGGAAAACACCGGCACTGCAGCGTGGATAGCCCAGCAAACGCTCATTCTCATGGGCGACGTACCCGGATGGGTGCTGCAAACCAGTATTGCGGTGCTGGCAACGATCTTCACCTTGCTGATGTCTAATGTCGGAGCTACTGTGCTTTTGGTTCCGTTGGCCGTTAACATTGCTATCGGCGCAGGCGCCGATCCTGCGATGTTTGCTTTAACCGTGGCGCTGGCGACTTCTAACTCGTTCCTGATCCCCACTCATCAGGTGAATGCGTTGATCATGGGCCCGGGTGGATATCGGGTTATTGATTTCATGCGGGCAGGTGGGATCATGACGGCTCTCTTTCTGGTCGTCATGATGTTGATGCTAAATCTTATTTTCTGAAGGCTTCTCTAGCTGGTGAGTTCTTCGGACGTGGCAAGCAAGTGCAGTTTTTCCCAACGCAGCATTGCCTGTTTTCGAGGCGAACCCCAGCGGTACTGGCCTGTTTCGCCGTTTGCCCTGATCACCCTGTGACAAGGGATCAAAAATGAGACCGGGTTTCGCCCTACCGCGGTGCCCACGGCACGACTCGCATATGGCGCTTTGACAGTTTTGGCGAGATCGCCGTAGCTGGCCGTCGCGCCAAGCGGAATGCCAAGCAGGGCGCGCCAGACACGAAGCTGGAATTCGCTACCTTGCACCAGCACAGGCAATGGGTCGTTGGGCAAAGCGCCTGCGCCTGGGAATATTTTTTTCACATATCCGCCGGTGAGCGCCTGTGACCGGCGAAAGGTGGATTCTCCCCAGGTTTGCTCCATCTGTGTGGTGTCCGCGTCGTTCTTGGATTCCCCAAAGGACAGCCAGCAGATACCGCGCTCGGCTACTCCGATCAGGCAGATTCCAAAAGGGGTTGGATGGACACCATAAGATATATCCATCTGTCGACCGTGATTTTGGTATTGCCCTGGGGTCATCCCTTGTAACGTGACAAAAAGATCGTGCAATCGGCCCGGACCAGACAGGCCGACCTCGAGTGCCGTATCAAGCAGGCTCCGACCTTTGCGAAGCTCTCGCTGGGCACTGTTAAGGGTGAGATTCTGCAGAAATCGCTTAGGACTGATACCGACCCATCGTCTAAATAGGCGCTGGAAGTGGTAGGGGCTTAATCCAACGGCAGCGGCGGTCTGGGCCAGGCTGGGCTGATCCTCGAAATGCTTTTCCAGATAAGTGAGCGCCCGAGCGGCGCGCTGGTAATCAGACATGGTTTGGGTATTCGGTTTTACTCTCATGCTAAGAGTAGGCATGCCGATAAATTACCGCAACCCGAATCTTGCGCCCATCCTGGGCCAGGCCATGCAATTGGTAGCTCAGCCAGGAATTTGAGCCACCTCCATCAGCCTTAGGCCGGGCCCGACCCACAAGACTTGGCTTTGCTAGACTCGACCAGGAGAAGGATCGGCGGACATTAAGGCAGGCGTCTCGAGCGACTGCCCGTAAACGTCAATCTGGGTTGATCTAACTAAAGGAGCACCTATGAGCCGGGAACTACCTGAGCAGGCGCAGGTCGTGATAATTGGCGGAGGCATTATCGGATGTAGCGTGGCCTACCATCTTGCGGAACTGGGCTGGACCGATGTGGTACTGCTTGAGCGTAAATCGCTCACCAGTGGCACGACCTGGCACGCGGCAGGACTGGTAGGACAGTTACGGGCTACCCACAATCTGACGCGTTTAGCGCAATACACGACCGAACTGTACGAGAACCTGGAGCAAGTCACGGGTCAGGCAACCGGGTTTCGCCAGACCGGCTCGTTAAGTCTGGCAACGGATGTCGAGCGTTTTGAGGAGCTAAAGCGTGGCGCCTCAATGGCCAGTTGCTTTGGCCTGGAAGTCGAGGTGATCTCTCCAGCTGAGGCTCAAGAACTCTACCCCATCATGTCCATTGATGGCCTGGTCGGGGCGGTGTACTTGCCTCGGGACGGGCAGACCAATCCGACCGACACGACCCAGGCACTGGCGCGTGGCGCTCGGAATAAAGGCGTTCGGATCTTCGAACAAACCCGCGTTAACGCTCTTGAAAAAAAATCTGGTCGGATCACAGCTGTGGTCACAGACAAGGGCCGCATCGCTTGCGAGACTGTTGTAAATTGTGCGGGTATGTGGGGCCGGGAAGTCGGACAGATGTGCGGAGTTTCTGTGCCGCTTCACGCGGCGGAGCATTTCTATATTGTGACCGAACCGATTCCAGATCTTCCTCGCAACCTGCCGGTAGTCAGAGAGCCATCGGTCTGCAACTACTATAAAGAAGATGCTGGCAAACTGTTGGTCGGAATGTTTGAGCCTGTGGCCAAACCCTGGGGTATGGCTGGCATCCCGGATAGTTTCGAATTCGACACTTTGCCTGAGGATGTGGCGCATATTGAGGAGCACCTGGGCTGCGCAATTGAGCGAATCCCGGTGTTAGGCAGTTCGGGAATAAAGATATTTTTCAACGGACCGGAGAGTTTTACCCCGGATGACAGGTATCTTCTTGGGCCAGATCCAAAGGTCCCCAATTTCTTTGTCGCAGCCGGTTTTAACTCAATCGGTATTCAATCTGCCGGGGGTGCAGGAAAAGTGTTGGCCGAATGGATCATCAATGATCAGCCGCCAATGGATCTGTGGGATGTCGATATTCGGCGAATGATGCCTTTTCAGATCAACCAAAAGTATCTGCACGATCGAACGGTAGAAGCACTGGGCCTGCTGTACGCAATGCACTGGCCGTTTCGCCAGCCTGAAAGTGCCCGCGGGGTGCGTACCTCACCATTACATCTGCGGCTTAAGGAGCGGGGTGCTTGTTTTGGCGAGACGGCGGGTTGGGAGCGCGCGAACTGGTTCGCGCCAGCCGGCGTGTCACCCAGATACGAATACAGTTACGGCCGGCAGAACTGGTTCGAGCATTCTGCGGCGGAGCATCTAGCCGTTAGGGAAAACGTTGGCTTTTTTGATATGACTTCGTTCGGTAAGTTTCTGCTGCAGGGCGCTGACGCGGCCGCGGTGCTCGATCGGGTTTCAGCTAACCGTATGGACGTCGAGCCTGGGCGGGTGGTTTATACCCAGTGGCTGAACGATCAGGGAGGCATAGAGGCTGATCTGACAGTCACCCGGCTGTCAGAAACCGAGTTTCTGGTAGTCACGGCTGCAGCGTCGCAGATGCGGGACTTTCACTGGCTGCGCAGCAGTATCCGCTCCGACGAGCGTGCCTGGGTTAGCGATATGACTTCGGCCTATGCGGTTATCAGCCTGATGGGGCCTCGGTCAAGGGAGTTATTACAGTCCCTGACTCCGGCGGACCTGTCCAATGATGCGTTTTTGTTTGGCACCTCCCAGGAAATCGAACTGGGGTATGCGCTGGTGCGGGCGACTCGCATTTCCTACGTTGGCGAACTCGGATGGGAGTTATATATCCCGAGTGATTTCGCGCTTGGCGTTTTCGATGTTCTGTCCGACTCTGGACATGCCTATGATCTTCGCCCGGCCGGATTGCACGCCCTAAACAGTCTTCGGATTGAGAAAGCTTACCGCCACTGGGGTCACGATATCTCACCCGACGATAATCCGCTTGAAGCGGGTCTGCGTTTCGCAGTGGATTTCGATAAGCCCAATAGTTTTCGGGGGCGAGATGCGCTGTTGCGCGCCTCAGAGCAGCCACCAAAAAAGCGCCTGATTCAGTTCTTGTTACAGGACCCCCAACCCATGCTCTATCACGAAGAACCTATCTGGTGCGATGGCAAACGGGTCGGCAGCACAACATCTGGTATGTACGGACATTCACTGGGCGGCTGCGTCGGTCTGGGCTACATAGAGGCGGATGAACCCATCAATCAAGGGTTTATTGATGGCAGCGCCTGGGAGATTGAGGTGGCGGGAGAGCGGGTCCCGGCAACTGCGAGTTTGCGTCCACTGTATGATCCAGGCTCAAGCCGCGTCCGGATGTAGCGAGCAGATTATGACTCTAGAACTTTTCCGCGAGGATGCCTATCGGACGGAATGTACATCCTCGGTCCAAAGGGTCTGCAACTCAGGCGTAGAGCTCGATCAGAGTGTTTTTTATTGCCAGGGAGGGGGGCAGCCCGGGGATACCGGAATATTAGTTTGTGAAGATGATCGGCAGGTCCGAGTCATTGATACACGCGCGGATGGTGATTCGGGTGCGCAGTT
>JABINT010000033.1 GCA_018698075.1 Acidiferrobacteraceae bacterium | reverse complement strand
GGAACTCGAGCCGTTAGATTCAGTGATATCCGACACGATCCGGATCACATAGGGGAAATCCTCCGGGTCAGGTAATACCGCGAGCATTGCCCGCTTGGCCAAGCGGCCGTGACCGATCTCCCGACGTTTGGGGGTTCCCACGCGGCCGGTCTCACCCACACAATACGGCGGAAAGTTGTAGTGCAGCATAAACGTATCACGACGCTCACCCTCCAGAGCGTCGATGATCTGCGAATCGCGGTCCGTACCCAGTGTGCTGGTGACAATTGCCTGAGTCTCACCCCGGGTAAACAATGCTGACCCATGTGTGCGGGGAAGAAACCCTGTTTCGATTGTTATCGGCCGAACCGTTTCACGGTCCCGGCCGTCTATTCGTGGCTGATCATCTAAAATCCGATCGCGAACGGTTGCCTTCTCGAGCGCTTTAACGGCGTCTTTAACAGCATCTGCCTGCGCATCGTCTGGTTCGCCATCGAGTAATGCCTCTGAAACTTTAGTTCGTACCGAGGCCATAGCCTCCTGGCGATCGACTTTGTCCGCTATCTGATACGCCTGCTCAACATCTTCCTTTGCGAGCTCGCCGACTTGGTCGATCAGGCTTTGATCCTTTGTTGGCGCCTGCCAATCCCAGCGCTCAGCACCCGCCTCGGCGGCAAGCTGATTAATCGCCACAATAGCCGCCTGAGATCCCTCATGGCCAAACATGACGGCACCCAGCATCTGCGCCTCGGTTAATTGCTCGGCTTCTGACTCAACCATCAGCACGGCGCTTTGGGTTCCGGCCACAACTAAATTCAGCTTGGATTCTGCCAACTGGGTAGCACTGGGATTCAATACATAATTGTCATCCACAAATCCCACTCTAGAGGCCGCAATCGGTCCGTTAAATGGTGCCCCAGAGAGGGTCATCGCGGCCGATGCACCTACCATTGCAACGATGTCCGGATCGATCTCCGGATCCACTGACATCACAGTGGCCACCACCTGGATCTCGTTATTGAATCCGGCAGGAAACAAAGGCCGAATCGGCCGGTCGATCAATCGACAGGTCAGAATGGCCTTTTCCGCGGGTCTACCCTCGCGCTTAAAAAAACCGCCGGGGATTCGACCGGCGGCATAGGTTCTTTCTTCGTAATCTACCGTGAGCGGCAAAAAATCCCGGCCGCTGGACTCGCGAGCGGCAACCACCGTAACAAGTACTACGGTTTCCCCCATGCTTGCAAACACAGCTCCTGTGGCTTGTCGTGCAACGCGTCCTGTTTCCAGTCGCATTTCGTGTTCGCCGTATTGGAACGTCTGGACGATTTGTTTCAATTAAAATACTCCTTCATAAGATATCCAACTGCATCGCCTTAGCGTCGCAGCCCAAGCCTGCCGATCAGGGAGCGATAGCGTTCAACGTCACGCCCCTTGAGGTAATCAAGCAATTTGCGTCTCCGATTCACCATGCGCAGAAGCCCTTGGCGCGAATGATGATCGTGAATATGCGTTTTGAAATGATCGGTGAGATCAACGATCCGGGCGGTGAGCAGCGCCACCTGGACTTCCGGGGAACCTGTGTCCTCCGGGGTCATGGCGAAGTCGTTCACAACCTGCGCCTTGGTCTGCGCGGCTAATGACATAGTGAAACCTCTTGCATACTGAAAATCCTGGTTTAGTTGTAACTGGCTGCGGCGGATGCCTTCGATCTCGCCTCCGCCGAGAAGGCGCCCGTTAGGTCGTTAGTTCTTAACCAACGTCGTGCGACTGCACGCCAATGTGTTAATTGGATGTGCCCGAGGGTAATCTGTACCTCCTGGCAGGCTGGCAAGCGGCCGTATTCTACCTTCAAGGTGCTATTTCCTCAACAAATTCAGCCAGTTTTAACCTCACCCCCAGATAATCTCTCTGGCGTCACCGTATCCTGGCCTGAAACACTGCCGATTCCTAGAAATCCCGCGCCGGTCGAATAAAGGCGCACATTGCCCTCCGGCGGAAGATTTCGAGCGCGAACCGCCTGCCCACGACAGAGGTAAAACGCCGCATCGACGGATAATTCCACAGCGGGAAGGTGGATAAGGCTCTGGTCTACCGCGCATAACTTGCGTCGACGGGCCGCCGGATCGGCAAGGACTCCAAGTTCTTCTAAGGTAACCGCGTTTTCCACGCGAAGGCCCGCAACCCCTAATCGCCTTAAAGCCACCACATGCCCACCAACACTGAGCGCCTGACCTAAATCGTGGGCCAATGAGCGTACGTAGAACCCAGAAGTAGAAACCAGTTCCAACTCTACATCCTGCCCATCGAAACTGAGCACCTTAAGGGATTTAACAACAACTTCACGGCCCTCGCGCTCGATCTCTTTGCCTTGGCGCGCGAGCTTATACAACGGCTGACCATTGACCTTAATGGCAGAATACATAGGCGGGATCTGCGTATAGCAACCGCGGAAAGAATCCAGCGCGCTTAAGAGTTGTTGCTTGGTTACCGTGACTTTGGTCTGCGAGACAATTTTTCCCTCGCAATCGCCTGTATCGGTTGATTCGCCTAAACGGATCCGCGTTTTATAGTGTTTGTCGGACCCCAGAAAATAGCCTGACCAGCGCGTGGTCTTGCCAAAACATAGGGGAAGCAATCCCGTGGCAATGGGATCAAGGCTGCCGGTGTGCCCAGCTTTGCGCGCGTGCAAGAGTTTACGGGCATCCTGCAAAGCCCCATTAGAGGTAATGCCTGCAGGTTTATCTAATAGCAATATGCCATCAACCGCTTCACCTCGTATTTCTCGGCGTCTACGGCCCATCGTTCTCTCCATCGGGACTCTCTAAGCCATCTATCAACCGGGAGAGTCGTGCTCCGCGTTCAATACTGCCATCATATTCGAAAACAATTTCCGGTACACGGCGCAACTTAACCCGCTGGCCAAGTTGCCATCGCAACGCCGGCGCGTGTTCATTCAAGTATGGCGCGACCCCAGCTTCTGTAACTTTCGGGGAAAGTGCAGTGACAAACACACGGGCAACGCGCAGGTCTTTGCTGACTGACACCGCAGTAAGAGAAAGAATTCCAAGCGCCGAACCCGGCAGCTCACGCGCAATAATTGAGGCGAGTTCCCGACGGATTAATTGGCCGACGCGGCGTGTCCGGTCTACGCCCTGCATCAATTGCTCCTACGCGACCGGTTAGAGGGTTGGCGCCTGTTCGATCGTCTCGTAAATCTCGATCTGGTCACCTGGTTTGATGTCGTTGTAGTTTTTCACCCCAATGCCACATTCAAACCCAGATTTGACTTCGCTGACATCATCCTTAAAACGTTTCAGCGAATCAATTGCTCCGTCAAATATTACCACGTTGTCGCGCAAAACCCTGACTGGAAGATTACGACGAACCTCTCCATCAATCACCCGACAGCCCGCAACTGCTCCAAGCTTGGCCACCCGGAATACATCACGCACCTCGGCAAGTCCAACCGCCTGTTCTCGGATAATCGGGGAAAGCAGCCCTGTCAACGCCGTTCTCACCTCATCTATAACGTCGTAGATGATGTTATGGTAGTGCACGTCGATCTCTTCGGATTCGATCAGTTTTCTGGCGGTCGCATCTGCGCGAACATTAAAAGCAAAAATAATCGCATCCGAGGCCGAGGCAAGGTTAACGTCGGATTCGTTAATACCGCCAACCATCCCGTGCACGACCACGACTTTCACTTCGTCGTTACTAAGTTTCTCCAACGAATCGGTCAATGCTTCGACTGAACCTTGCACATCTGCCTTGATAATCAAGTTCAAAGGTTTGACTTGACCGTCGCCCATCTGATTGAAAACGCTCTCGAGTTTGGCTTTTTGCTGTTTCGCCAACTTCACTTCCTTGAACTTGCCTTGGCGGTAAGCGCTGATCTCACGCGCCTTTCGCTCATCCGTGACAACCGCAAATTCGTCCCCGGAATCGGGTACACCACCAAGGCCTTGAATTTCTACCGGTATTGATGGCCCGGCAGCCTTAATCGTCTGTCCGGAATCGCTAGTCATCGCGCGCACGCGCCCAAACTCTCGCCCAGCAAGGATTATGTCTCCTTTCGCCAACATTCCACGTTGGACCAGGACAGTCGCTACCACCCCCTTGCCTCGATCGAGCCGGGCTTCGATCACAGCGCCTACCGCAGGACCTTGATCCGGAGCGCGGAGATCTAAAAGCTCAGACTGAAGCAATACCGATTCAAGCAAGGTATCAACCCCGTCGCCGGTCAACGCTGAAACCTCATTGACCAGAGTATCGCCACCCCATGCCTCGGAAATTACATCATGCGTTGAAAGCTCCTGTTTTACCCGATCGGGATCAGCGTCTTCCTTGTCCATTTTATTGATCGCTACAATCAACGGAACCTTGGCGTTGCGGGCGTGATTGATCGCTTCGATAGTCTGAGGCTTGACACCATCGTCCGCGGCAACCACCAGAATTACCAAGTCAGTTACCTTTGCGCCTCGGGATCGCATCGCGCTGAATGCCTCGTGACCAGGCGTATCCAGGAAAGTAATCGTTCCTCTCGGAGTAGTCACACGATAAGCACCAATATGCTGTGTGATGCCCCCGGCCTCCCCTGCGGTAACTTTGGTTTTGCGAAGATAATCCAACAAAGACGTCTTGCCATGATCGACATGCCCCATCACCGTAACCACCGGGGCTCTTGGAACAGTAGGCAAATCACTGGCACTCTCATCGATGACCAACATCGCCTCGGGATCATCGCGCTCGGCCGTGCTGGCTTTGTGGCCCATTTCCTCAACCACCAGCATCGCAGTATCTTGATCCAGCACTTGGTTGATGGTAACCATACTACCCATTTCCATAAGGACTCGGATAACCTCAGCCGCCTTTACCGACATGGTCTGGGCCAGATCGGCAACTGAGATGGTCTCCGGGATCGCTATCTCGCGGCTGACGGGCTCTACCGGCTTCTCAAAAGCGTGCTGCCCCGCTGTGGCTGAGGTCAATTTTCTCGGCTTGATCGTCTGACGGGGTTTTCGTCGCCCTCGTTTCCCCAAAGCCATATGTAACTCGCCGCCTACCGCAGGTTTGCCCTTGCCTTTGCGTTTTTTGGGTTTTTCCTCGCGTCGTCCTGTAGGCTTGTCCTCTCCTGGCGGCGCCACCGGGGCTGCACCAGGATCTTGGGGCACTACTCCCGATTCTTGCGCAACCGCCTCGGCTGCCGCGTTCTTCGCCGCATCCTCGGCTTTTTTCTTCTCCTCCTCGGCGGCAATGATTCGAGCCTGCGCTTCCGCTTCGGC
>JABINT010000064.1 GCA_018698075.1 Acidiferrobacteraceae bacterium | reverse complement strand
GGTGACTCTATCGCCATGGCTCATCCACACCTCTAGAGCGGAATCAGAGGCGGGCTCATCGGCACGCAACTCACGCAACAAACCAGGTGTTGACGAAGGGGTGATACGAGCGAAACCGTATTCACGGTGATCGCTGGTCTCTACTGCACCACCCAACTGCGCTGCCATGGCCTGCATTCCGTAACAGATTCCAAGTAGTGGGCGGTCCCAAACGAATAGCTCGAGCGGTGCTCGATCAGTAGCTTCTTGGGTAACCGTGTCGGGGCCGCCCGACAGAATCACCCCCGCAGGGTTAAAGGCGCGAATCTGAGCAAAAGACATTTCACACGAATGAATCTCACAGTAGACCCCGGCCTCACGGATTGCACGACCAATCAGTTGGGTGTACTGCGATCCAAAATCTAGGATCAGAATCCGCTCAGCATGTGGATCCGTAACTACGGCCGCCGCTCCCTCAGCCGTTGCCAATCCTTACCCGCCCCGCTGGTAATTGGGAGCCTCTTTGACAACAACGACATCATGCACGTGGCTCTCGGTAACCCCAGATTGGGTAATCTGCACGAAGCGACACTTTGTGCGCATCTCGTCAATTGTCGCGCACCCGGTGTACCCCATGCTCGCCCGTAATCCACCGGTTAACTGATGAATGATCTGAGCCATAGGCCCCTTGTATGGCACCCGACCCTCAATGCCTTCGGGCACCAGTTTGCCGGGATCTTCCTGACCCTCCTGGAAGTAACGATCCTTCGACCCATCCTGCATCGCCCCTAAAGAGCCCATGCCGCGATAGCTCTTGTACGAGCGCCCCTGAAAGAGTTCGATCTCGCCCGGGGCTTCTTCGGTGCCGGCAAACAAACCACCGATCATTGAGACATGCGCTCCTGCAGCAATCGCTTTGGCGACATCGCCAGAAAACCGTATTCCCCCATCGGCTATCACCGGCACGAAAGTGCCGCTGAGTGCCTCGGCAACATCGGCAACCGCCGTCACCTGAGGAACACCCACTCCGGCGATAATCCGAGTTGTGCAGATGGATCCCGGGCCAATGCCAACCTTAACGGCATCCGCACCCGCGTCGGCCAATGCTCGGGCAGCATCTGCAGTTGCAATATTGCCGGCGACAACATCTACCGTGGGGAACATCTTCTTAACCTCAGTGACCCGGCTCAGCACGCCACGCGAATGCCCGTGCGCAGTGTCGATAACAATCGCATCCACACCGGCGTCCACCAGGCGTTCGCACCGCTCCGCCGAATCCCCACCTGTACCTACCGCAGCGGCTACGCGCAGCCGCCCAAGCTCATCTTTACAGGCCTCGGGAAACTCGGTCTGCTTCTGGATATCCATAACCGTAACCAACCCTTTGAGGTTGAAGTCCTCATCAACCAGCAATACTTTTTCAATACGGTGCTCGTGCAGTAAACGGCGGATAGTTTCACGGCTTGCGCCTTCAGAGGCCGTGACCAGTCGCTCTCGGGGGGTCATGACCCCAGTCACAGGTTGATCAAAGTGTGTCTCGAAACGCAGGTCACGACTGGTCACGATGCCAGCCAACTTCTTATTTTCATCAAGAACCGGTACGCCCGAGATACGTTTTTCGCGAGTCAACGCTAGCACCTGGGCAACGGTAGCAGAGGTCGAAACGCAAATCGGGTCGACGATCACACCGCTTTCATACTTCTTAACAGTCCGAACCTGCTCGGCCTGTGCACTTGGGGTCAGATTGCGGTGCACAACGCCGATTCCACCCGCTTGCGCGAGACAGATCGCCGTCCTGGATTCAGTAACCGTATCCATTGCCGCGGAGACCAGCGGGATATTTAGCGAAATATTTCGCGAAAATTGCGAGCTGAGGTCAACTTCGTGTGGCAGAATTTCGGAAAGCGCCGGAACCAGTAGCACGTCATCGAAAGTGAGTGCCAAATCAATAGGTTTCATCGAAGAATTATAGGGTTTGACTTGTTCTAGGTAAACTTGTATCGTTCGTGATTCAAGCAAGTGACTGATTTTTAAGCATAAATTCCATTTATCCTATCCGGAGGAATTACTATGAAGAAAACAACCAAGGCATCTACCCTAATAGCGGCTCTGGCGTTTTCATTGGCAAGCGCGACGGCTCTCGCCGGCTTATCCGCCGCCGATGCTGTCGGCCAGGCAGAAGCGGACTTAAAGGCTGCAAAAAGTGCCGGGGCGGTATGGCGCCTGGTTGATCCGGCTACGGGCGGCAAAGCCGTTGGCCTGGGTAAATTATTGAAAACCGCAAAGGCCAAGTTAGAAGCCAACGACGAAGCAGAAGCCACCCGTCTGGCGCTACGAATCTCCTGGGCTGCGCAGACAGGAATCGTTCAAGCTGAGCAGCAAAAGGGCGCGAAACCGACCTACTGACTGATTCAATAAAGCAGCGTAAAAAAACCGGGCGAAGCCCGGTTTTTTTGTGCCCCAAGTGCATGCATTGTTCCTATCAGTCTAATTGCCGTATTTCAAGGCTCAGTGCACAATCCCCGTATGGATCCCGTCATTTACAAGGTCAGCGAATTTACCCGGGAGGCCCGAGCGCTTCTTGAGGATAACTTCACAGGAATCTGGTTAACCGGAGAGGTATCTAACCTCGCGACCCCCGCCTCGGGGCATGTATATTTTTCCCTCAAGGATGATAAGGCGCAACTGCGTTGCGCAATGTTTCGCAACCGGCGCATGCGCCACACCACTAACCTCGTTGACGGCGCCGCGGTCGTGGTCCGGGGTACTGTTTCTATTTATGAATCTCGGGGCGATTTCCAGCTGATAGTCGACTACATGGAAGCCGCCGGCGAGGGCCGGCTTCGCCAACAATATGAGATTCTGAAAAAGCGTCTTGCAGACGAAGGCCTTTTCGATGAAACCAAGCGGCGGGCAATCCCCGCCGTACCATCGCGGATAGGGGTCATCAGTTCTCCGTCCAGTGCGGCCATCCGTGATGTACTTACAACGTTAGCCAGGCGCTTTTCACTCGCCGAGGTCAACGTCTACCCAGTCACTGTACAAGGCAAGGCTGCCGCCGCGGATATTGGCCGCGCAATCGCTCAAGCCAGGCTGGCGCCGACTCCAGATCTGATCATTCTGGCCCGTGGCGGTGGCTCACTCGAAGACCTGTGGGCGTTCAACGAAGAGGCTGTAGTGAGAGCGATCTGCGATTGCGTGGTTCCTGTAATCACCGGAATCGGCCACGAAACTGACTTCACCCTCGCAGATTTTGCGGCCGATCTGCGTTGTGCTACGCCGACCGCTGCCGCCGAAGCCGCCACGCCAGATCACAAAGAAATGCACTTACTTATTCTCAATCTGCGCGAGCAAGTACTCAAAGGAATGAATTACACCCTGAGGTCGGTTGCGCAGCGCCTAGACGCCACCCAGCCACGCATTCGTCATCCGCATGAGCGCCTCGCGCACCAAAGTCACCAACTTAAGGCGCTCGCCCAACGACTTCGAAACGTGTGGAATGCCAAGACCCAGAACACCAGGCACGTCGCCACCCGCCTTGCTCAACGTCTGGCGGGAAATTCGCCAAAACAGCGACTCCGTCACCTCGGCACGACTCACAAGAATATTAAAAAACAACTCATTACCGAAGCCATACAGGTTGCGCATCTAGCGGATCGGCGACTGACTGCCCTGGAGTCCCATCTGCGCGCCCTCAGTCCACTAGCGACCCTAGAGCGAGGCTACGCTATCGTCCACACAGAAAAAGGGGATTCCCTGGTGCGCTCTGTGCGCCAATTGGCTACCGGAGCAACCATTCAAACCCGCTTCGCAGACGGCGGCGCACAATCCCGAGTGGAATCTGTCAGTCGCGAGCAACCCGGCAGAGTCACAGAACCTCGGTCAACTGAAAGGAAACGGTGAAAAATGTAGTAGTTTCATTATTGGTGTTTTCGGCGATGATGGCTCGCTCTACCAGAGTAAGGGTTGCCTGCTTTGCGTAACTCAAACCGGATCTGGGTTCCAATCAAACGGAAAGTCTTGGCAAGGCTGCGACCCAGATAACGCAGGTAGCTTGCGGGAAGCTTGTGCAGTAAATTACCGTGCAAGACCACGATCGGCGGGTTGCGCCCCCCCTGATGGGCATACTTCGGCTTGACTGTACGATTGTTAATCATCGGCGGCGAATGATGTTCCAAGGCACTAGCCAGGGCGCGGTTCAGTGCTCCGGTTCCAAGTTCTGCCAGAGCGCTCCCTTGCGCCCTTTGCAGCGCGCCGATCAAATCACCGATCCCAGAACCGTGCAACGCCGAGATAAACAATGACTCATGTTCAGGTAAAAAGTCCAGACGTCGGGTCAAATCGCGGCGAATCTGGTTGCGATCCCTGCGCTCTAATCCATCCCACTTATTGACGGCCACCACGATAGACCGTCCGCTATCGACAATGATTCCGGCAATTGCCGAATCCTGATCACTGAGACCCGCTCTCGCATCCAGCACGAGCAATGCCGCATCAGCAGTGGCAAG
>JABINT010000062.1 GCA_018698075.1 Acidiferrobacteraceae bacterium | reverse complement strand
ATGGTATCGATCTGGTGCGCGGCTGATCGCCAGGCGGCCATGACCGCCGCCAAAACTGGTGGTGCGGTAGAAGAAAAGAACTGCGAGAATCAGGTGCTGGCGCAGCACCAACTGGGCCTGCAGATTCCGGTGCGCGGTACCCCTACCCTGGTGCTCGACAACGGTGAGGTGGTTGGGGGTTACGTGCCCGCAGCCGGGCTAATCCAGCGCCTGGGCGTCGACGTTTCATCCAAGGCGCAACCAGCTCTCAAACTTAAATACAAAGACCCGGCAGTCGTTACCGAGGGCAAGCAGCTCTATCGCGGCTATTGCGGCGGATGTCACGGCGTGGAACGACAGGGCGCGCCCAACTGGCACAAGCGCAATGCAGCTGGATACCTTCCGGCGCCACCCCACGATGAGACCGGCCACACCTGGCACCACAATGACAAGTTGCTGTTCGAGCTGACCAAGTTTGGGCCTAAGGTAACAGCCGGTGAGGATTACAAGACCCATATGCCGGCCTATGAAGGTGTGCTGTCAGACAATGAGATCATCGCGGTACTGTCCTATATCAAATCCACCTGGCCCGAAGAGGTCATCGAAATCCATAATAAGGAAATTAACAATAACTGAGCCTAGGCTTGCGAAGGAAAATCCGCTATGACACACCACGCCTTGAAATTGATCGTCGCTATTTTTGGCCTTTCTTTACTGTCCTTAACGGCTCACGGTGGCAGTATCGTGGCTTCACCTTACGTCGGACAAGAAACCCGTGTTATCAAGTCACTGTCTGCCGAGGATATTGACGACCTGATCAACGGCCGTGGCTGGGGTCTGGCGAAGCCGGCCGAACTGAATGGGGTGCCGGGGCCTGCCCATCTTCTGGAGATGCAGCAGGAAATAGCCCTCACACCCGAGCAGGTCAGTACTATCGAAGCCCTATGGACCAGGATGAACCAAAAAGCCCGCGAACTGGGGAAACGCTACGTGGCACTGGAAAAAGAACTCAATACACAATTTGTTTCAGGACAGTTCTCTGCTGAGATGCTGAAAGCCCTGTTGCTTGAGATCGGCGCAGTACGTGCCGAACTTCGTTTCGTCCATCTTAGCGCGCACCTTGAAGCCAGGCCGATTCTGAAGTCCGACCAAGTAGCACTTTATAACCGCCTGCGTGGATATTCCAGTGACGATCCCTGCGCGAATATCCCCAAAGGGCATGATCCGGATATGTGGAAAAAACATAACCACTGCGGGTAGACAACAGCACCCGCCACAAAAGCTGAGGGCATCAGTCCCTTAGAAGAAACGTCGGTGGCTTAATTTCGGGCGGGCAAAAAGTTCTTGTGCAAAGGTGAATTACTGCCCAGCCTTGTAGGCCTCGATAGCTTCTTCGAGATCATCGAATTCGCCGCAACCAAACCAACAGGTTTTATCAAGGCGTGCTAAAAGTTCTTCCGCAGCGGCCAGATTATTCATCAACAGGTGCAGTTCCCCGTAGTACTCCAGTGCACCCCTGTGTTTGGAGTCGATCTTCAGCGCGCTCTCATAGTGGATCTTTGCGCTCTCGTAGTTACCCAGCTTACGTTGGGCATAGCCCATCCAGTTATGGGCATCCGCATTCTTTGGCTCAGCTTTCAGTACATCAGCCAACAGTGGAATGGCGGCCTCAAAATCTTCGGCTTTAATCAACTTTCCTGCCTGCATGAGTTCGGGGGATTCTTCCTTACCGCCATAACCACCATCTGCCATGACGGAAACTCCCAAGGTAATGGAAATCACAGAAATTAGCAGAAAACCCATCAACTTCTTCATTAGATCTCTCCGATCATATTTTCCTAATCTTAATCCCTGGCGCACGACATGAATGTGAAAGTTTGTCTTGGAGAGGCTAACCGTTTTGGCTGAGCCCACCCGAGTTAGTCGACAGTTTTATCAGCGATCGACGGCGCGCCATCGACCAATCCATTCTCGAGTGGATAATTGCAGAACGCTTCTTGTATCTCAAGGCGCAGAGTTGCGCTCGGCCGGGGATGCGCTGGAATGAAACTCTCGTGAAATTCGATACTGAGCTCCGAGGTGTCTGGTGTCTCAGTAAGCCCGCTCTGCCAACGAATAGTGTCGCCAATCCATTTGCGGTGAAATACACCCCCGTGGGTATCGTCTTCACCATCAACCGTTGATCTCGATCGCAGCCTCAAGACGGGGTGATCGGCAGGGCCGTGGTGTAGCGGATCGTCTCCATGGCAAAGCTCGAGGTCACGTTGGAGAAGGGGATGCGGCCAATCAGCGCCTTGTAGAAATCATTGAACGCATCCATCGTCGGCACCACGACCCGGAGCAGATAATCCAAATCGCCTGCCATTCGGTAAAAATCAAGAACTTCGGGCATCTCGTCAATCGCCTCGGTGAAGCGGGCCAACCACTCGGCACTGTGATCGTGAGTACGAATCTCGACAAACACCACCATGCCCGCTCCAACTTTGTGCGGATCCAATAGCGCGACTCGTTTACGGATCACACCCTCGGTCTCCAGTCGACGGATACGTTTCCAGCACGGCGTTGCCGATAGGTTGACAGCCTTGGCAATCTGCTCAATTGATCGCCCCGCATCCTGCTGGAGCAGATCAAGGATCTGTCGATCTACTTTATCCATAGTGTTTTATTCTATTCACGAGCAATAATATGAATAGTTTTAACTTATTTTTCTTATATTTCAAGTTTTTTAGCATTATTTTCTAAAACTGCCTTGATCGAGGCCTGATTACTTCCTACCCTGCCAGCACTCCCTTGCCCATCTGCGCCCAAAGAATAAAGCCAGCCTGCAATACACCACCACAAGCCCGGGGCCGCACCGGCGCCTTGATCTCAAGGTCGCCTGACGGGCGGCAACGAGGAGAACAGCATGTATATCTATAACGAACCCGACCGCGCCTTGCTGGCCCAGCGCACTGAGCAATTTGCCGGCCAGGTAAACCGCTATCTCGCCGGCGAGTTAGCCGAAGACGAGTTCCAGCAGTTACGACTGCGCAATGGCCTGTATATGGAACTGAACGCACCCATGCTGCGGGTCGCCATTCCCTACGGACTGCTGTCCAGTGGGCAATTACGAGCTCTGGCACGGGTTGCCCGGACCTATGACCGGGGCTACGGTCACTTTACTACCCGCCAGAACATCCAGTTCAACTGGCCAAAGCTGGAACAGGTGCCACAGTTACTGGCTGATCTCTCGCAGGTTGAGATGCATGCTATCCAGACCAGTGGCAGCGTGGTGCGCAACATCACCAGCGACCCCCTTGCCGGTGTCGCAGCCGACGAGATTGAAGACCCTCGTCCCTGGTGCGAACTGCTGCGCCAGTGGTCAACCCTTCACCCGGAATTCAACTGGCTGCCACGCAAGTTCAAGATTGCTGTCACAGGCGCCCGCAATGACCGGGCTGCCGTCCGATTTCACGATATCGGACTGCAGGTCGTCGATGAGGCTGGGCCGAACACTGTTTTTCGCGTCTGGGTTGGCGGAGGCCTTGGGCGTTCCCCCTTCATGGGCCAGGTCATTCACGAAAGATTACCCGGCACGCAACTGCTCAACTACGTCGAAGCCATTTTGCGCATCTACAACCTTGAGGGTCGGCGCGACAATAAGCATAAGGCGCGGATCAAGATTCTGGTCAACGCTCTGGGGATTGATGTCTTCAAAGTAAAGGTTGATAGCGAATGGGCGCTGATTCAGAAGGTGCAGCCCGGGTTGTCGGGCGAGATTGTAGAGCAGATGCGCGCGCACTTTGTGGAATCACGCTACGACCCGAGCGCCCCGGGCAAGAGCGGCCGCCTGACCTTCGACTGCGACCGTAATGCCGATTTTGCTCGCTGGGTTGCGCATAATACGACGCTACATCGTGTGCCCGGCTACCGGATCATCTATGCCTCGCTGAAGGCGCCGGGTGCGGCGCCGGGGGATCTGGGCGCGAAGGGTATGGAGGCGCTCGCCGGTTTTGCCGAGCGCTACAGTTTCGGTGAAATCCGCGTAAGCCACGAGCAAAATCTGTTACTCGCCCATGTGCGCGAGGCTGATCTTTATGACCTGTGGCAAGGTCTTAGAATCCACCGACTTGCGACACCTAATATTGGCACACTGACAGATATGATCTGCTGCCCGGGTGCCGACTACTGCTCGCTGGCGCACGCAAGTTCTCTGGATGTGGCGAGCATGATCAACCAGCGCTTTGATGATCTTGACCACCTCTACGACCTGGGGGATATCTCACTGAAGATGTCTGGCTGCATCAACGCCTGCGGCCATCACCACCTCGGACATATCGGCATCCTTGGCGTAAAAAAACGTGACGAACACTGGTACCAGCTGACCCTCGGTGGCGCACCCGGTAACGACGGTGCCATTGGCAAACGCCTCGGACCTGCGTTTGCTGCCGATGAGATCGTTGAAGCCCTAGAGCAGGTTCTGCGAGCCTATCTTGCGTGGCGTCGACCGAGAGAACGTTTTATCGATACCTGGCGGCGCCTGGGTAACACCCCTTTCAAGGAGGCAGTTTATGGCGATACCCATCATCGTACAGATACGCTGGCGGCCTAACGCCGACGAATCCTCGATCGGGTGCAGCCGCATTGGCCAAGCCGTGG
The DNA here is from genome assembly GCA_018698075.1 of Acidiferrobacteraceae bacterium. Taxonomy (GTDB): domain Bacteria; phylum Pseudomonadota; class Gammaproteobacteria; order Arenicellales; family UBA868; genus UBA868. Next base: position 2,224 of record JABINT010000062.1, on the reverse strand, counting down.
CTCCCAATAAAACGTGGCAGTCGCACCGGGGATGCTCGGACGATGGTCACCTGCAACTTGGCGCAACCGACCGGGTCGAAGACCTGCCATCCACTCCTGGCACCTATCGCGTCATCGAGATCGATTTTTCGGTGTTTAACGATGGCCGGGGCTACAGCCTGGCCCGGCAGCTGCGCACCCAATACCAGTATGCCGGTGAGTTACGGGCCACGGGAGACATCCGCATCGACCAGGCCGATATGCTGGCGCGCTGTGGTTTTGATACGCTGGAACTCCCGGCTGATACAGACATGGCTCAGTTGGAGACTGCCATCAACGCAATCACGGTGCACTACCAGGCGGATGTGCAACTGGGCTCCGGCAGTGTCTCTTAAATCAGCAGTGGTCCGGGTTCGATCGATCTCACTGACGTAGCCCGAATCGGCGTTAGGGTTTATCCGCAACCGGCGGGGCACCACCGAGAAAAACATTCTCGGTCGAATAGTTACAGGGTGCTTCTTGCATCTCAAGATGCAGGCCGGTGCCCTGCCAAGGGTGCGCCCTTGCCAGGGCTTCATCAAACTCGATGCCCAGACCAGGCGCTGTGGGCGGGACGATATACCCATCTTCCCAGCGAATGGTATCGCCGATCAACTGGCGGTGAAAATCGCCACCGGTCTGTATCGTTTCTACCATCAACAGGTTGGGAATATTAGCCGCTAACTGGATATTGGCTGCCCACTCCACAGGTCCTGCATACAAATGTGGAGCCACCTGGGCATTGAAACTCTCGGCTATGGCGGCGATCTTCTTGGTCTCAAGAATGCCCCCAGAGCGGCCCAACGCCGGCTGCAAAATAGCCACACCGCCGGTGCGCAGCAAAGTGGCAAACTCCGCCTTGGTGGTCAACCGCTCACCGGTGGCCACCGGTATGCGGCATTGGCGGGCCACATTGGCAAACTCCAGCAGGTTATCCGGTGGGCAGGGCTCTTCAAACCACAGAGGATCATAGGGTTCCAGTCTTCTCGCCAGGCGAATAGCGCCCGCGGTGGTGAACTGTCCGTGAGTGCCAAAGAGAATATCGGCGCGGTTCCCCACCGTTTCACGTATGCGCCGGCAGATAGTGACCGAGCGCTCTATATCGCTCAACGAGGGCTGGTGACCACCGCGCACGGTATAAGGGCCAGCCGGGTCGAACTTCACAGCAGTAAACCCCTGCTCCACCATTTTTGCGGCACTCTCAGCCGTCATCTGGGGATCATTCCAAAAAGTGTTGAGGTCATGATGCGCTAACGGATACAGATAACTGTAGGAACGTATGCGCTCGTTCATCAGCCCGCCCAGCAAGGCGTAGACCGGTCGCTCGTGTGCCTTGCCCAGGATATCCCAGCAGGCCATTTCCAACCCGGAAAAAGCTCCCATCACAGTCAGATCCGGGCGTTGGGTAAAGCCCGACGAATAAGCCCGACGGAACATCATCTCGGTATTCTCAGGGTTCTCCCCTGCCATATGCCGCTCAAAGACATCTTCGATCACGGCCCGCATGGCCTTGGGACCGACTGATGCGGAATACACCTCGCCATAGCCCACCAGGCCGTTGCTGGCGGTTATCTTTACAAAAACAAAGTATCGGCCACCCCAGCCCGGGGGCGGGTTGCCGACAACAAAAATCTCGAGTTCAGACAGCTTCATCGGATACGCCCCTCATCGTCACCAGTTGCTGCTAAGAATCATAACGCTTAACCGGGGGATCAGTCTTGGGGTATCACTTTGAGCAAACGGCCATTTCGCTCATCGGTCAGTAAGTACAAAGCGCCATCGGGACCCTGGCGGACATCACGAATGCGGCCGAACGCGCGGCTTAACAAGCGCTCTTCGTTAATCACCTGCCCATCTTCAAGTTCCAAACGCACAAGCTCGCCAAACTTGAGCGAGCCGATAAATAAATCCCCAGCCCAACCCGGAAAATCCGGCCCGGTATAAAAAGTCATGCCCGAAGGGGCAATCGATGGGTCCCAGTAATAGACCGGCTGGCGCATACCCTCTTTGTGCGTTCCCTCCCCAACGGCTTTGGGCAGGAAATATTCCTTTCCATAACTGATCACCGGCCAGCCATAGTTAGCCCCGGCAATAACCCGGTTGAGTTCATCACCACCGCGAGGGCCATGCTCATGCATCCACAACTCTCTTGTGGTGGGGTGTTCGGCCAGCCCCTGGGGGTTACGATTACCATAGGTGTATATCT
>JABINT010000059.1 GCA_018698075.1 Acidiferrobacteraceae bacterium | reverse complement strand
TGGCGGGAGTCCAGACGCAGGGGATCAATCAGGCGTACCCCGCCGATGCGTGCCGCGATCAACGCCTGTGCTTGTTGTAGAGGGTTTTTTGGTGTGGTTTCGGTCCATGCGGCCGGGTCACGGATCTCGGCATATTCGACACCAAGGTCAGTGTTGTTCAAGATCTCCAGCATGGTGCTGGCTAGTGTCTCTGGTTGGCGCTCGCCCGTTGTCCAGATCTGGTGTGCTGCCAACAGCGCTTGGTAAATGCTATGAGCCTGTTTTTTCTGGGGTGAGCTCAAAAGGGCATTGCGTGATGACAGGGCAAGCCCGGATTCGTCGCGAACCGTAGGGCATACTACTACCTGCGGGTAGCCAATCTGTGCAGCCAGATCCGAGACCACCAGGGTTTGCTGAAAATCCTTTTCTCCAAAGTAGGCGTTGACTGGCCCCACGGTGCGAAACAGCCGATCGATAATGGTTCGTACGCCGCCGAGATGCCCGGGCCGAAAGGTGCCTTCAAGTCCTCTCCCGTATCGGCCGGCGCCAAGCGTTTTGATTTTCCGCAGATCGACGATCTCGGGGAAAAATTGCCCAAGACTGCCGACAAAGACCATGGTGCATCCCTGTTGCTCGAGCGTGGTGAGGTCAGAGTCGAGGTTTCGGGGGTAGGCGTTGTAATCTTTCGAGTCCTCGAACTGCAACGGGTTTACAAAGATGCTAACGCAACAGGTCTCATTTTCGCTGCAGGCGCGCTTGACCAAGGATAGGTGGCCTCGATGCAGCGATCCCATGGTAGGTACAAAGCCGATGGTCCGCCCATTGCTGCGTTGTTGCTGGCACCATGTTTGGGCCGCGTCTGGAGAGGGCAGGTGAAGCATCGTCGGTTAATAGTATGACATGTTGCAGTGCAGCATGTCTATGTCGTAACCAAACCCAAACAGGTGACGATGTAGCGTAAATCCTGCATTCAGTCTTTGTTCGGCACAACCTCGCAGCCAGGGCTTTCCGGTTCGTCATCCACGAGTTCAGCAGGAAACCCTGGCGCCCGCAGTTGATCACCACAGGCTTCTTCCAGACGTCGAACAATATTAGTTGACCACTCACGCCCGCCGTAGCGGTCTCGGCCGTCCTTAAAGATCTTAAGCAGTAAAGGGGATATTTCGAGCGGCACATCGGCCCTGTCTGAAATCGCCTGGAACAACGACAGGTCTTTTACAACTAGGTCCATAGTGAAGTTGACATCCCGACTCCCGTTCAGGATCACTTGGCTTTCAGTTTCGTGCACAAAGGAGTTTCCTGATGAGATACGGATTGCCTCGTAAGTGGTGTTGAGATCCATCCCAGCCCGATGAGCGGTCATCAGGGCCTCGGCCAGGGCAGCGAGATTTACCGAGGCAAGATAGTTTGTGAGAACCTTCAATATCGACGCAGAGCCCAGGGGGCCCGTGTGGAGGACTTGCCGACCGAGAGTCGTGAGTACGGGCAGTGCCCGGTCAAAAGTAGAGCGCTCGGTCCCAGCAAAAATAGATATGTTCCCCGTAGCTGCCCGGTGACACCCGCCGGAGACTGGGCAATCGATTGGTTCTCCGCCCGCCGCCATGACCTGTTCGCCCAGTCGGCGTACTTCGCGCTCGTCTGTGGTGCTCATTTCAGCCCAGATCGTGCCGGGACCTATTGCACTCAGAACCCCATCTTCGCCTTCCATGACGTTGGCGCTTGCCTCTGGATTGGGTAGACAGGTGATGAGAATATCGACGTTACGCGCGATCTGTGCCGGGCTTTCTCCAATAGTCGCACCTTTTTGAGCGAACGAGTGCTCCAGTTCTGAATCCAGATCTCGTACCGTTAGGTCGAAGTCATTGCGCAAGATACTTCCGGCAAGTTTGCCACCAACGTTACCGAGCCCGATAAAGCCTATTCTCATATCCCCTCTCATCTCTATGTCATGGGATTGCCAGGGTTTCAGTTTGCACTAGCCGACGGGCTGAAGATCAGTTCGGTAGTGCTTAGCCTTGTCTATATAGCTCTGAACGTTATCGCGAAGACGTTGAACCTCCGCATCGGTAAGTTCCCGAACGAAGCGTGCGGGTGACCCCACGATCAGCGATCGGGGTGGGAAAATTTTGCGTTCCGTAACCAACGCATTAGCTCCAACCAGACTGTCCGATCCGATCTGGGCAAAATCAAGTATCACGGCGCCGTTTCCAATCAGCGCATTGTTGGCAATGCTGCAGCCGTGGATGACGGTGCTGTGGCCGACAGATACGTCGCTTCCGATGATGACAGGTGCCCCGGCATCCACATGAATGACAGTATTGTCCTGGATATTGGTACGGGCGCCAATCACGATCTGGTCGTTATCACCCCGCAGTACAGCGCCGAACCAGACGCTGGATTGTGATCCCAGATCAACTGAACCGATGACGTCGGCACTTGGTGCTACGTAGGCATCATCGGCGACCGTCGGCACGTAGGCTCCTAACTGATAGATCATTGTGTTACTTCGTTTGTACGGTTATTTCAATGCGAGAAGTGGGCTCAGGTCAGGCGGGTCATTGGCTGTGAATCCTGGGTCAATAGGTTGCCACCTCGCAGACGGCCGATCAGTCCAGAGAGTCGATCAAACATTTTCTTTTTGATACTGTACTCCACCTCAAAGATATCGGCGGTTTCTCGAAGACCCATCAGATAGTCATCGCTGGTGCGAATCTCATCCACCAGCTTTAAGGTATGAGCTCGGGTGCCCAGCCAGTGCTCACCAGTGGCGACAGCATCAAGGTCGACGACAGGCCGTTGCTGCTTGACGAAATCCTTGAACAAGGCGTGGGTTTGTTCGACTTCTTCTTTAACTTTGGCCCGGGCCCGGTCGGTGGTCTCACCAAGCATGGTAATGGTTCGCTTGAATTCACCAGCGGAGATCTGTTCATAGTCCACATCGTGTTTTTTTAGCAAGCGGTTGAAGTTGGGGATCTCGGCGACCACACCAATAGAGCCAATCACAGCAAACGGCGCAGCCAGAATCCGGTCTGCAACGCAGGCCATAAGATATCCGCCGCTCGCAGCGACTTTATCGACCGCGACGGTTACCTCGATGCCAGCCTCGCGTAACCGGGAAATCTGAGAAGCAGCCAAGCCGTAGGCATGTACCATACCGCCAGCACTTTCGAGCCGGATAACCACTTCATCCCCATCGTGTGCTCCTAATAGTATTGCGGTGATTTCTTCGCGAAGAAGTCCCACTTCACTGGCACGGATATCACCGTGAAAATTGAGGACGAACACCCGCTTTCGCGCTTCGGGGGGGTTGCGCTTTTCTGCCTTGGCTTTTGTTTTGAGTTCTTTCTTGCTAGATTTTTGCTTTTTTTTCGCCTGCTCAGGGCTTAGAGTGGCGAATTCGATGGCGTTGGCCATATCGCGGTAGCGATCATTAATCCGTTTTACATCAATCTGCTCGGGCGATGTGTGCCGATTGCGGATCGCGATACCTACCACGGCGCCAATGACGCCGATTACAGCAAGAACAATAGTCAGTGATTTAGCAAGAAAGAGACCGTAATCCGCAAGGAAGGCCATTCCAGTCTCCAGGTGAGGTTGAAGGGACGGCGAGTGTAGCACCGGCCCCGGGTGTTGGTGGTATGTTGATATCATCCCCGGTTGTTATTGTTGGGGATAAATCGCTAGGCACAGTCAAGAGGAAAGATTTATGAATGACCAGGTCATCGAGCAGTTGAATAGTCTTTCCGGATCGTTATCGATCGAGTCGATTAAAGATCGACTCAAGGAAATGATTGCCATTCCAAGCGAGAATCCAATGGCTGGTGAGCCGCGCCCCGGCCATCGCGAAAAGGAGATTGGCGAGTATTACCTGGAGCAGATGAGCCAACTCGGTATGGCCGTTTCTTCTCGTGATGCGGCGCCCGGGCGTCCCAATGTCTTTGGCACGCGTCAAGGGGTTGGCGAGCGGCCGTCACTGATGCTGTGTGGACATCTAGATACTGTGCCGGCCGAGGGCTATGAGCAAGCCTACTGTGCACGCGAGGCGGACGGTCGGATATACGGGCGTGGCTCCTGTGACATGAAAGCGGGATTGGCTTGTTATCTTGAAGTGGTACGCCTGTTGCAGGAGGCAGATGTGCAACTCCAGGGAACATTAATCCTGTGCGGCGTCGCCGACGAGGAGTGGCAGATGATCGGTTCCCGTGAAATCGGCCTTAATGGCCCGATGGCAGACCAGTGCATCATCGGCGAACCCTCAGACCTTGCTGTGTGCCCGGCACATAAAGGGCAGCATGGTCTGTTTATCCGCACCTTTGGTAAGGCGGTGCACTCCAGTATTCCTGAACACGGAGAAAACGCGATTGAACGCATGGCCCGCGTTGTCACGGCATTGTCTGATTACAACGCAGAGCTTGCATCCCGTGAGCCCCATCCCTTGTGTGGTCATGGGCGTTACAGTCCAGGTGTGATCCGCGGCGGTGATCTCGTTAGCGCAGTACCCGATTTTTGTGAACTTGAAATCGATCGCCGTCTGCTTCCAGGCGACAGTGCAAAAAGCGTACGCCAGGATATCGAGAAGCGGCTGGAATCTCTGAAGGCAGACGACCCAGGGTTTCGCTACGAGATTAGCGATCCCTCTTGGGATATTCCGGCCAATGATGTTCCGCTGGACTCCCCAGTCGTGCGTTCATTACTCGAATCGTCGCAATTACTCACGGGATCGCCGGTACAGGCGTCGGCTTTCCCTGGGGCAACTGATGCGCCTCATCTGGGCAGCCCCGCGGTGGTGTGTGGGCCCGGCTCTCTAGTTCAGGCGCACTCGCTTAACGAGTACGTCGAGATTGAGCAGCTGACCCGGGCGACGCAGATGTACCTGCATGCCGTATTTGACCTGCTGGCCTAGCGTGCAAATCGCCCCGGGCGGTACGGCGCGAGATCCACGGTGGGTGGGTGTCCATCGATGATCTGCTGGACGAGTTTGCCAGTAATGCCACCGAGCGTTATGCCGATATGGTGGTGGCCGAACGCATAGACCAACCCCGAATGCCGTGAAGAACGACCGATCACCGGCAGGCTGTCGGGCAGAGTAGGTCGAAAACCCAACCAGGTATCCCCACGTTGTCCAACTTGAGGTAGAACACGATGGACCCATCGCTCAATGTAGGCCAGCCGGGCCGGGTTTGGTGGGGCGTTCAGGCCGGCAAGCTCAACGGTTCCTGCCGCCCGCAGACCTAAGTTAAGTGGCGACAGATAAAGGCCAGCATCTGCCAGCCCCACCGGCCGGTTCAGCAATGTAGCGCTATCTGGAAACATGACGTGATAGCCTCTTTCCGTATCCAGCGGCAGCGGGTCGATGAGCCCACTGCGAATAGTTTGTGACTGCGCGCCCGCTGCCAGCACTACTTGTCGGGCGCTGATCGACCTTGAGTCGCCGATGACCTGTATATCGCCCAAGTCATTGCGGGCCAAGGAGGTCACTTTCTCACGCAGAACTTGGCCGCCATCGGCCGCGAATTTCTCAACCATTTTTAAGATGATTTGTTGTGGGTCCAGCAGTTGAAAGCCGTCATCGTAGAGAACCCCTCCAGCGAATACCGAGGCCAACTGGGGCTCAAGGTTCTGAATGTCACTGATATCAAGTTCTGTGATTGCGACACCCTGCCGACGCCGTCGTTGGATGTCATCCTGTGCACCAGCTAAGCTTTTTTCGCTTGAATACAGGTAGATGGTACCGTTGCGCCGGATCAGGTTGAGCGCATCAGAGCTGCGAAACAGAGTCATTGCCGCATCCTCGGCATGCGCTAGCAGAACACCCAGCGCATTAATGATGTGGTTAACCTCAGCGCGCCGGCAGTGGCGCAAAAACGAGAGCAGCCAGGGCAGCATCGTCGGCATATAGGTCAAAGAAATGGATAGTGGTCTGGCAGACCCCCACAGCAGGGCCGGTAGTGCCGTAAGTAGCTTAGGATGATTAACGGGAATACAGGCGTAACTGGCAAAGGTAGCCGCATTGCCGTAACTGGCGCCACTCCCCGGTTCGTTGGCATCCACCAGTATGACCTGGTGACCTGCACGCTGGAGATACAAAGCACAGCAGACGCCGACCATACCGGCACCGATAACGACTGTCTTCGCAGCTTCCTTTGCCTGATCCATTGTGTCAGTTCCTATGAGCCCAATTAATGTCGTGCAATCGTTTTATCGAGTACAAAGAACTGCATCGAAGTCTCCACCATACCTACTTTGTAGAGCCAGGCAAAACGGTAGTTACCAGCGGTTTACCCCGGGATCCTGACGTACTCGAAATCGTCGGGCTGGTTGTCGATTGAGCGGGCCGGCGGTGCGATCCATGATGCGTATTGGCCAGGTTGATGCAGCGGTTGCATTAGAGATTGCAAGAAGTCAGCGTCGTCTGTGGTGGGCAGGTAGTGGTCGCGTTGCTGTTGCCACTCTTTTTGTTGCATAAGATGACCTTCTGGCGAGGCCTCGACTGAGGAAAATTCGCCGATTGCCCGGTTAAAAGCAATGTGCGGCAGTTTCAGCTTGAACTCTATGCCGGCCTTGGCCATCACCAGGTTCCATCTCTCGATTCCACGGGCGCATTCGCGCACATAGTCGTCACGCAGGCGCGTATTGAGAGCGGGCAATGCTGGCGAGTCAATGCTTTGAATACGCCCATCTATAACTTTGAGTACCGGATACAGGGCATCGACGAGCCGATGGTCATCATCGATATCGAGTTCCTTGTAGCGCCCCTTAAGGCCCGCGTCAAAAAAGTTGGCGGCGTTGGTCGAAATCTCAGAGCCGAATAGATCAAGCGAAACCGAGAAATGAAAGTTCACTTTGCGCTGTATCAGGGGCAGGTCAATCGCGCCTAACTCTCTGATTTCATCTATCCGAAATGGGTCGTCGATCTGGTTCTTTGCCATGATCTGGCAGGTGTTTTGAAGAACTCGAGCAATACCACTTTGCCCCACGTACATATGATGGGCTTCCTCGGTCAGCATAAACCGGGTGGTGCGTGACAGCGGATCAAATCCGGATTGAGCCAGACTTTCGAGCTGCATTTTGCCGTCCCGGTCTGTAAAAAACGTGAACATGAAGAAGGAAAGCCAATCTGGTGTTTCTTCATTGAAGGCGCCCAGTAGTCGTGGCGCATCAGGATCTCCTGATCGACGGCGCAGAAGTTCCTGCGCCTCTTCACGGCCATCGCGGCCAAAATACTTTTGTAGCAGGTACACCATAGCCCAGAGGTGTCGAGCCTCTTCGACGTTTACCTGGAAGGCATTGCGCATGTCGTATAGAGAAGGCGCGGTTTTGCCCAGGAACCTTTGCTGCTCTACCGATGCCGGTTCGGTATCACCCTGGATTACAATCAGGCGGCGCAACAGTGCGCGGTACTCGCCTGGCACCTCGTGCCAAACCGGTTCTCCTTGATATTCACCGAATCCAATTGTGCGGTTTTCTACCTGTGGTGCCAGCAGGATACCCCAGCGATACTCTGGCATCTTCACATAACCGAATTGGGCCCAGCCTTCACGCTCAACGCTGATTGCGGTGCGCAGATACACGGGAGATTCTTGAAATCCATCTGGCCCCATTGATTTCCACCAACTCAGAAATTCAGGATGCCATTTTTCTAGCGCCTTTAGGACTTTGCGATCAGAGGCGAGCCCTACGTTGTTCGGAATAATAGTGTCGTAGGCTACGTGGCTGGATTCACTCATCGCGACGGTCTCCATCAGGGTATTTACCGGGGGTCATCAGATTAAGTCCGCCCCTTGTCGAAAAAGCCTTTTTGTCCGCTGCCGTAGCGGCGCAGAGCGCCGCTTTCCCCTGCGGCGTTGGGCCGTTGAAAAACCCAGTTCTGCCAGGCGCTTAAGCGTCCGAAGATTTTTGTTTCCATGGTTTCTGGCCCAGCGAAGCGAAGATTGGCTTCCATGGCAGTTAAGGCATCCGGCGAGAAAGCGGCGCGTTCTTCGAGAAAAATTCGGATCTCGTCTTCCCAGTCGGACTCGTCCAGAGCGAAGGTGACCAGACCTAGATCCTCGCACTTCTTGGCATCGATCAACTGATCCAGATAGGGTTGAATCCTCTGCAGTGCATCATCATTGCCTAAAAATCGGGTCTGCAGACGGGTCAGATCATTACTCATCGGCAGTAACTGAAAATTCGTTTCGGTAATGCATAGGGTCGCGGGTTGCGGGTATTCACCATCCTCATCGACCATGATATAGCTGCGATCGCAGGCCAGAACGATTTCCGCCAGCAGTCCGACAAAGCAGCTACCGGGGCTCACCAGAGCCACCAGTGAACGCCCAGTCAGGTCGAGTCGTTTCAATACCCGCTTCCAGTACAGGCGAATCTCAGATGTTAGCCAATGATTGGAGTGCTTTCTAAGAAAACGGTCATGCGAGAGTACTTGTTCTGTTTGTCCAGTGCTGCGAAACACCAGCACTCCGATCTCGGGTTCATTAAAGCGGAAATGAAGCAGACAATCATCGAGCTCTCGGGCGCAACGCAGTAACCAGACCTGATCGCCTTGCGCGATCAGGTCATCAGCCGTGTCGGGTGCCGGGCTGTCTGGCCCATGCAGCATTATCGTTGCAGTGGCGCTTGCTCGATCCACAGTTGCTGTCAAGGTGCTGTAGCGCAGACTGTCCTGTTCGATGGTCCGTTGCAATGGCAACAGCGTAATACCCGTGGTGGTGGGCCTGGGCTCGCTTTGCGTTGCCAGTTGCTGCGCCACCTCGGTGACGGCGCCATCCAGGTCCGATGCAGCAACCGCTTGGTCAACCAGGCCCCACTCAACAGCCCGAGGCCCTTTAACGCCTTCGGTCAGGGTGGCGAAAACATCTGCCCGGTCACGGCGGACCCGGCGTTTATCGGTCAGCCGGGTCAACCCTCCGGTTCCTGGCAAGACGGCGAGCAGTGGAACCTCAGGGAGCGAAACTGCCGCTGAGCCATCGTCTACCAGCATAATATAGTCAGTCGCCAGTGCCAGTTCGTATCCGCCACCCGCGCAAACGCCTTCGATCACGCTGATGTAGTTTTGCCCGGATTCGCGGCCCGCCTCTTCTATGGCGTTTCGGGTCTCGTTGGTAAATTTACAGAAATTTATTTTGTAGCCATGCTCGGCGCCCGCGAGCATGCGGATGTTGGCCCCGGCACAAAAAACCCGCTCTTTTCCGGAACGCAGTACAACTATATGTACCTCGGGATGCTCGAAGCGCAACCGTTGCACCGCATCATGCAGTTCGATATCAACACCAAGATCGTAAGAATTCAGCTTCAGATCGTAACCGGCAAACAAGCCGGCATCCTCGGTTACGTCGAGGATTAATTGAGCAACAGTATCATCGATTTCAATGCGCCAGTGACGGTAGCGCGATGGATCAGTTTCAAAGTTTATTTGCATCGTTATGATGGCCATTGGGCATCGGCAATCTGGGTTTTACCCGTTGCGCCAGCGAAAAATAGATCCAGAACAAACGCGATTTTTTGTGCCTTGGTTGGCAATACGCGCTCACCGTGGTGGCTGACACAATGCTCGACCAAGCTGATAAAACAAAATGACGCCAGGCGTGCATCGATCGGGCGCAATTCCCCGGCGCGGATGCCGTGTTGAATAATCGAGCGCACCTGGTCGGGTAGGGCGCTCTGGTAGCAATGAATCAACTGTTGCCGTGCTTCTTCGCTGAGCGTGTTTATGTCTCGGCGGATCAGCCCAGCGAGGCGTCTTTGTTGGGCCGGCAAAGCCAGAAACGAGTGAGCCAGCGCTTCAAGGCGCTGACGGCACGAACCCTCCATAACCACTGCTTTGTTGAATAGCTGGTGTTTTTCTAACAGGTCAGCCTGCATCATTACCAGGTACAGTGCTTCCTTGCCTGCAAAGTGATGATATAGGCCGCCTTTGGTAACGTTGGCCGCCCCGGCAATTTGGTCCATGGTTACGTCTGCATAACTGTGGGCAAGAAACAGCTCACGCGCGACCTTAAGGATTCGAGCAGCTGTGCGATGCAGAGTGGATTCTTTTTTCGTAAACATACCGACTGGTCGGTATTCTAATGATTCTATCGTAGTGGTGCAAACCAAAAACGCTGCATGTCTTGTGCTTGGGGTTTCGCGGGAAATTAGTGTAAGCCCAAGTACTGGCAAGGATTTGACTTGGCTGGTTGACAAGAAATCTTTCGCTACAAGATTCGCCAGGTGGTGAATCCGTTATGAATCGGCCACTTAGTAAAATGTTATGGCCGTTGGGTGTCAAAAAATGACTGCTAGAATCGACTTTTTTTCGGGGAAGTAACGTGGTATTCACGACCAGTATTACGGTGGGCTTTCGGCATGTCGATTACGCCCGCATTGTTTTTTACCCTCGCTATTTCGAGATGTTCAACGAGGTGGTTGAACGGTGGTTTGATGAGGCTCTGGGCTGCCCATTTGGGAAATTGCATGAGGAGTGGTCTGCTGGAGTCCCACTGGTAAACAGCGAGTGCCAGTTTCGACGGCCCAACCACCTTGGGGACAGCCTGGATTTTTCCCTGCAGGTCAGCACTCTGGGGCGGGGCTCGTTCACCCTCGATATTGAAGGAAGCCACAAGGGTGTAAGCTGTGTCACAGCGCGCCTCACCATGGTGTGGGTTAGTCTCGGTGAGCGACTCCAATCGAGCCCTGTGCCAATAGATATTCGCCAGCTGATGTCTGCTTATATGGTTGCACCTGATGAGATGGAGCCCAGTATATGACCGTGATGCCGCGCCATCGGGGAGGATGACTATGGACTTAAGTGCAACAGTACCGGTGGCAGTTCAACTGCCACGACAGTACAACGCAGCGACCCATTTTATAGATCGTCATCTTGACGAGGGTCGCGCGAATAAACTGGCTTTTTTGGATGATCAGGGCGAGTACACCTATTCCGACCTTGCGAAGCGGGTCAACCAGGCGGCTGGGATGCTATTGGGGCTTGGCCTGCTGCCCGAGCAACGGGTGTTGCTATGTCTTTCCGATACGATTGATTTTCCGGTTGTGTTTTGGGGCGCTGTCAAAGCAGGACTGATACCAGTCCCTGTCAGCACCATGCTCAGCTCAAGCGACTACGCCTATATGCTCGATGACAGTCGCTCGCGCGCATTGATTGTGAGCGACCATCTTCTTGATCACTTTGCGGATAATCTGGCTAGCCGAGTGTTTATGGATCATGTAGTGGTTTCCGGGGAAAGCTGTGACGGCAGTCAATCATTGGATGCACTCTTGGCTGCAAAGTCCAACGCCTTCACCCCAATTGATACCACCTGCGATGATAGTGCCTTTTGGCTTTACACCTCCGGCTCTACTGGCGTCCCCAAGGCGGCGGTACACCGCCACTCTGATCTTGTGCAGACAGCAGAACTCTATGGTAAGGGTGTATTGGGTTTGACCGAAGCGGATCGGGTTTTTTCTGCCGCTAAATTATTTTTTGCTTATGGCCTGGGTAACGCCATGTCTTTTCCGCTGCATGTCGGTGCGACCGCGGTGCTGATGTCTGCACGCCCGACACCAGACGCTGTGCTGGAACGTTTGCGCGAAAGTGAAGCCAGTATTTTTTTCGGAGTGCCGACCCTATACGGTGCAATTCTGGCACAAGCGGATAATGACCGAAGTCGAGTTTCAAACAGCCTGCGCTTGTGCGTTTCGGCAGGAGAAGCTTTACCGGAGGAGATAGGCCACGAGTGGCAGAAGCGCTTTGGTGTACCAGTGCTGGACGGGCTGGGCAGCACCGAGATGCTACACATTTTTTTGAGCAACTCACCACAGGACGTTCGCTATGGCACTTCGGGCAGGCCAGTGCCTGGTTATGATCTCAGAATTGTCGATGAAGATGATGTCGATATCAGTGGCCCAGAAATAGGCGAGTTACTGGTTCGCGGCGCATCGAGCGCCTCGTGTTACTGGAATCAGCGGGCAAAAAGCTTGAGCACCTTCCAGGGGGAATGGACCCGTTCGGGTGACAAATATTTTCTCGACAGTGATGGCTACTACCATTACTGTGGTCGCTCGGATGACATGCTTAAGGTGGGCGGTATATGGGTTGCGCCTTTTGAGGTGGAGAGTGCTTTGTTAGCGGAAGAGCGGGTTCTCGAGGCCGCAGTAGTCGGCCATTGTGATGATCAGGGCTTGATTAAGCCCAAGGCTATTGTTGTGCTGCAAGATGGGGTGGTGGGATCGACAGCCTTGGTCGAGGAGCTAAAGGCTTTTGTGAAACAGCGGCTCGCGCCGTATAAGTATCCACGCTGGATAGAGTTTGCCGATGAGCTACCGAAAACAGCGACCGGCAAGATTCAGCGCTTCAAATTGCGCGAGCGGCCTAACGACGACATCTGAGAGGATCACGAAGCATGGTACAGAGCGAGAGGAAGTTAATCCGTGAATCACGCCACTATCTGTGACGCAGTCGTTCGCTTTTCCCGCCTCGTAACCAGTACTATCAGTAACGCCGTAGACGAGTTGGGTTACGCCAGCATTATTACTGGGTTGCGATGGTTGCTACCCCTTTTCCATCGCAACCGCCTAACCAGCTCCCTCGTCTTTGAATGCGTATAGCGCATCAGCCTCTAAGCGCACAACCCATGTACGGTACCTACGGATAGATCGACTCGAAAGTAGACTCCAATATTGCGGTAAGATTTACGGTTGAAGTGACAATCGTGCAGGATGGCGGGGAATGTTGAGCGTAGAACAAAATGACTTGATTACACGAACGGGGCCAGAGGCTCCTGCCGGCCAGGTATTACGTCGCTACTGGCAGCCGGTAGCGTTATCTGAGGAGCTGGTGGGAGAGCGTCCGCTGACAGCGGTAACCCTCCTGGGTGAACGACTTGTTCTTTTTCGGGATGAGCGAGGGTCTTTAGGGTTGATTGATCGACAATGTCCGCACCGCGGTGCCGACCTTTGCTTTGGTCGCCTGGAAGACGGCGGTCTTCGTTGCCCGTTTCATGGCTGGCTTTTCGACACGAATGGCCACTGTATGGAGCAACCCGGTGAGCCTGAAGGCAGTTTGTACTTCAAGAATATTCAGCAGAACGGTTATCCGTGTATTGAACGTAACGGAATGATTTTTGCCTTTATGGGGGGCGGGCAGGCGCCGGCCTTGCCGCAAATTGATTGCTTCGAGGCACCGGAGGAATACACCTTCGCTTTCAAAGGACACTTGGAGTGTAACTGGCTGCAGGCGCTGGAAGTAGGTATTGATCCGGCCCACGCCTCATTTTTGCACCGTTACTCCAAAGCAGGTGATCCTGGCCTCATCTACGGCCAACAGTTCAGAGATACAGCTGGAGAAGATTGCATTTCGATGACAACACTGTTGCGTGAGTTCCCTCGACCCCAGATAGAAGTCGACCGGACCAAATACGGCCTGCGCTTAAGAACCGTGCGTGATCTTGGCGATGATCACAAGCATGTCCGGGTAACCAATCAGTTGTTTCCTCAGGCCATCTGTATCCCGATGAGTAATGAGATGACTATTACTCAGTGGCATGTGCCGATCGACGACAAAAACTGCTACTGGTATGCGTTATTCACAAGCTTTAAGGCGTCAGTCGATCAGGAAAAGATGCGCAGTCAGCGTCTGGAGCTTTACCAGTTGCCGGATTATCGCGCACGTCGGAACAAGACAAACGATTACGGATATGATCCGCAAGAGCAACGTACACGAACTTATACCGGAATGGGCGACGATATTAATGTTCACGATCAGTGGGCGGTCGAATCGATGGGCGCCATTCAAGATCGTACTCGGGAGCATCTGGGCAGAACAGATATTGCGATCCGGGAATATCGAAAACTGCTGCTTCAGGCGATCACTGATCAAAAGAAGGGTTGCCCGTTAGATCACGCGATATCGCCAACTGGCAGATTCGGGCCCGAGGCGGTAGATGCGATCTCTAGTGGTTCCGGCTGGCAGGATCACTGGCTCGGCCTTGATCGTGAGCGCCGCATGGCAAGCCCCTGGAACGCCGCACTACCCGAATCGACAGACCAAGCAGAGCCTGGAGCAGACAGCTGATGACTGATTCGACCGGCCTACAGGATTTTATTGAACGATTTGGCCTATATTCAAAAGAGCAGCAGATCGCTGCCAGGGAAGTTGTTCAGAAATCAAAAAAAGATCTCGACACGCTTCGGCTGTCGTTTGCCGATCAGCATGGCGTGCTTCGCGGCAAGAGTTTGGTCGCAGGCGCTACCGGTGCTGTTCTAAGCAACGGCTGCACGATTGCTTCTTCACTACTGATTAAGGACACCTCTCACCGGACTGTTTATCCAGTGTGGTCAGAGGGTGGCGGTCTCGGACTGGCTGAGATGAGCGGCGCACGAGATATCGTTATGGTGCCCGATCCAACTACCTTTAGAGTCTTGCCGTGGCTTTGCCGAACGGGCTGGATGCTGTGTGACCTATATTTTTCCGATGGCCGGGCGGTGCCATTTTCGACGCGACAGATCTGTAAAGACGTTCTAGGCGACTTGTCCTCCAGAGGCTACACCTATCGCAGCGGCCTGGAAATCGAATTTCATGTCCTGAAGCTGGATGAGGCATCAATGAACTCAGGAGATGCGACACAGCCCGCAATGCCCCCAAAGACCTCGCTGCTGGCGACAGGATGCCAGCACCTGACCGAGACCCGCTTGGATGAACTGGAACCTGTAATTGAGTTGTTGCGCCTGCAGGCAGTCCAGCTTGGATTGCCGTTACGGTCCATGGAATCCGAATTTGGACCCAGTCAAATCGAATTCACTTTTGATCCTCAAGATGGATTGGGAACTGCCGATAGCGCAATGCTGTTCCGCAGTATGGCCAAGCAGGTCTGCCATCGTCACGGTTATCACGCCACATTTATGTGCCGACCCGCTTTGCCCAACCTGCTCTCCAGTGGCTGGCATCTGCACCAATCGCTCATCAATAATATTGACGGCAATAATGTCTTTACCCCCGAACAGCCAGGTGGATCATTATCGCCAATAGGCATGCAATTTCTGGCTGGCATTCTGGCGCATGCCCGAGGGGGTTGCTTGCTGACGACGCCGACCATTAACGGTTACAAGCGTTACCGGCCATTCACACTGGCTCCAGACCGAGCTTGCTGGAGCTGGGGCAATCGTGGTGCCATGCTTCGCGTGATTGGCGGGTATGGTGACCCAGGTACCCGCGTAGAAAACCGTATCGGTGACCCGGCTGCGAATCCTTACCTTTATCTGGCGTCGCAGGTTGTCGCCGGGCTTGATGGTGTTGATCAGGCCATGGATCCCGGGCCGGCGACCCAGACACCTTATGAAAGTGAGGCCGAAGCGTTGCCACGCAGCCTTATGGAGGCTATTACTGCATTTCGTTCGGATGCGCTTTATCGCAAGGCGCTGGGAGAGTCCTTTGTCGACTACCTGGTAACGCTTAAAGAGGCGGAGGTCGCGCGCTTCCTCTGTGAAGTCACTGACTGGGAGCAAAAAGAATACTTTTCACTGTTCTGATTCAACCCTCGCGCGAGATGAAAGGCCGAACAGCCAATAACGGTGAGTTTATCTACCGTTGGATCATAAGGATTCAAAAATGCAGGCAATCACCGCCGATACTCTTATAGGATCAGTCTCGTATGTACGCATTTTCCTCATGAATAGTATGGGCGTGCGAATTTTGTCGACGCGATGCTGCCGCTGGCGTTGCCAGCAAACTATCGAAATCCGTAGCTGGCCCAGCGCGCGGCTCGTTATTGAAGCCCAGCAGGGCCTTTTGCAGTCGGGCGGGGGGTTCAGGTGAGCGAGGCGACACAGTCACGAACTGTTCAGATCGATGGTGATCTGCTGGAATGCCAGTGGCAGGCACCTGACGGATCTGCGCCAACCTTAGTGTATTTGCATGAAGGGCTCGGTTGTGTGCGAATGTGGCGTGATTTCCCTTGCCACCTTGCCGCGCAGACAGGGCTGGGACTGCTCAATTACAGTCGCAGTGGTTATGGCGGTTCCAGTGCTGCTGTATTGCCCCGACAGGCCGACTATATGCATCACGAGGCAATGGTGGTGTTGCCACAGGTGCTGGAAGCATTTGATATTCGATCGGCAGTTCTGGTGGGACACAGTGATGGTGGTTCGATCGCAATTATCCATGCCGGCAGCGAAAGGGCCGACCGGGTCAAAGGATTGATCTTAATGGCGCCACACGTTTTTGTTGAGTCACTGAGTATTGAGAGTATT
>JABINT010000086.1 GCA_018698075.1 Acidiferrobacteraceae bacterium | reverse complement strand
GCGGATAGCGAAATATTCAGCAAGCTTTCCGCTGGGGTCATAAATCACTGGGTAATTGACAGGGTTCGCGGTGAGGAAGCGTTGCGCTTCGGCGCTGTCCTGATCTACGTTAACGCCAACGATTGTGAAATTGGCGTTGCCATATCGATCCTGCATGCTGTTCAGCCAGGGCACCGCGCGGCGACAGGGCGAGCACCACGAGGCCCAAAAATCGATATAGATGGTTTGCCCCTGATAGGGCGCAAGCGCTGTGGGTAACTCTGCTGCGCTTACCGAATGCGTCTGCAGCAAAAGCAACAACAGCACAATCGGCAGGAAATAAGCCTGACGTCCGGTGCAGTGGTTCGAAGGCAATTGAACGGGGAATCTCATATTAATTTAGTCTCGCGGTAATGTGACCGTAAATTGGGCACCGCCTCCCGGGCGTTCAGTTACCGATATGCGCCCGCCATGCAATTCAACAATGCGCGCGGTGATCGACAGCCCCAGCCCAGTGCCATTGCCATCGTGGTGTGCCAGTCGACGGAATCGATCGAATACTGCAGTTCGGTGTTGTTCGGCAATGCCCGGCCCGGTATCGCTGACTTCGAGAATCACCTCGCGCCCTTTCTGGCGCAGGCGGATCTCAACACTGCCGTTGGCGTGGTTATAGCGCACAGCATTATCGACCAGGTTTCGCAACATAACCTGAAGCATGCCGAGATCTCCCGGAGCGCTGGCTTTGGCATCCCGTAGCAGTGTGAGTTCAATATTGCGTGATCTTGCCGAGGGTTCAATCTGGGCGATGACGTCTGCGGCGACATTGTTCAGATCAACCTGTTGTATTGCCGTGCGAGGCAGTCCCGAGTCATAGCGAGCCATAGTCAATAGCTGCTCTACCAACCGCATGGTGCGATCAACAGCTTGGTCAATCGATCGAAGTGCAGTGCGCCGAGTCGTGTCGTCTGCTGCACCCAGCGCGACCTGGGCTTGCAACTTCAGCCCGGCCAGCGGGGTTCGGATTTCGTGAGCCGCGTCCGAGGTAAAGCGTCGTTCGTTATCCAAGGCACGCTTTAGTCGACTCAGCAGGGCATTAAGAGATTGGACCAGTGGCAGCAGTTCGCTGGGGGTGTCAGAAGTCTTGATAGGCTCCAGGTGATCACGGTCCCGCTGAGTCACGACAGTGGTCAGTTTTCGTGTGGGGGTCAGCCCCCAGCCCACAAGAATCCAGACCAGTCCCACGATAAGCCCCAGGCCAAGTAATAAGGGAGCAAACATATTGGAGATGATTTGTGCGACCAACTCCTCCCTCACCGCATTATCCTCTCCAACTTGTATCGTGATGCCGAGCGCGTCATCGCTGATAGAGAAAACCCGCCAGCCGCGTTGGCCAATACTGTTGTTAGTAAAGCCGGAATTATTTTCAGAAAGACGTTTTGTTGGGGCGCCGTCTGAGCGAAATACCTCCTGATTTGAGGTAGTCCAGATCTGAAAGACCAGCTTTAGCTCATAAGGGTGTCCCGGCGCGCTGTTGTCAGTACCTCCTGGTGCGTTGGGTTTCAATACACCCTGAAACAGGTGACCGGTAATTGCTGGAAGAACAGATTGGGAGTCATCTATATCGGTTTTTTTTTGTTCTTCCTGGAGCTCATGGTGGGTCAGGTTGAGAACAATGCGGGCAAAGTGTGCCAGTTCGGCGTCGAAAACCTCTTCTGCCTCGTGAGCAGTTACCGTTAACACGCGCCAGGCGGTCAGGGAATAAATAACCAAAAGCGCCGGTACCAGGTAGAGCAGCAGTCTACCGCGTATGGAATTCATTCTGAATCCTGGTCTATCGTATAGCCCACGCCACGGATAGTTCGGATGACTTCATTGTTGCCGAGTTTTTTTCGCAGGTGGTGCACATGAACCTGGATCGCGTTACTGTCGAGCTCTTCACCCCAGCCATAGAGTTTCTGCTCCAGTTGCTCGGCCGTGAGCACCTTTCCGGCAGATTCCATGAGTGCCTGCAGAGTGCTGAATTCACGGCGTGATAGATCGATAGGTTGATCGTCCACGGTGGTCGTATGGGCGGTAGGGTCAAGAACTATGTTGCCGACTGACAGCGCGTTACCACTGCGGCCCTGGTGACGTCTGACAATTGCCCTCAAGCGGGCAGCGAGTTCGTCAAGATCGAATGGCTTGGTCAGGTAATCATCCGCCCCACTATCCAGTCCCGCGATGCGATCCTCAACCGCATCCCTTGCGGTCAGGATCAATACCGGAAGACTGTCTCCTGCTGAGCGAAGTGAGCGAAGCAGCGTAAGTCCGGAGCCGTCTGGTAAACCCAGATCGAGTACAGCAGCATCGAAAGTCTCGGCCTGCAGGGCAGATACCGCTTGTGCTTTATGGGTGACCCAGTCCACGGCCCAGTCCTGTTGGCGCAAACCGGCTTCTACCCCAGAGCCAATCAGGGGGTCGTCTTCAATGACCAGGACACGCATGATTTATTGACTTATCTCGTTGGTGTAATAACCGCCACGTTCAAACGGCGGATTGGTGAGCTAGATTCAATTTGCATTGAATCGGCGGCTAAGTATTGGTTGCTTTGCTTAAGGAAACCTTAAGGGAAGCCTCGATCGGCGCTATTTTATAGAGGAAACCCCCTGTTTTTTAGACAGTAACTGGAGTCTGGCACGAAATGATTATTCGACGATTGATCCAAAAGAGCATCCTTGCCGGCCCATAAAATCGGGATTCGATAGGGAATAACCCAATTAATGTGTGGCTCACTTAAGGCTCCGTTAATAAAGGCTCGTTACAGTTTTTGCAAGAAATCTCTGCCGGCGTGATTTTTCGTAGGAACCCCCGACTTATTGAAAAGGGTAATGACTGGCGCACTTAAGGTTCCGTTAATAAGGGCTCGTTAATATTAGTTACTTAAAGTTTTAATTAGGACGATTACTCCAGAATCTATCAAGAATTAGGAAACGCCATGAAATCAAAAAATATTCCAATGTTGTCGATACTGAGCCTCGCTCTGTTGGCGGGCTCTGGTGCTGTGCTGGCAGAAAGTGACGGACCCGGCTCTCTCGGCGGAGATTCGG
>JABINT010000092.1 GCA_018698075.1 Acidiferrobacteraceae bacterium | reverse complement strand
TGCTTGAATCCTACAGCGCGGGACTGTATGAACTGATGCCCCGTAAGATCATTTTGGACCTGTCCCATCTGGTGCTTTCTCCCATGCCAGGTTTGTTGGTATCACTGTCGGTAGAAACAGGCGACGTGGTCAAGGCAGGCCAGGAACTTGGGGTGATCGAGGCGATGAAAATGGAAAATGTGATTCGCGCACCACGCGATGGCACCGTGGCTGCGGTCCATGTCCGTGACGGTGAGGTCCTTGAGGTCGACCAGGCGATACTTGAGTTTGAGCAGTCGGCATGAGCGAGGATACGGTTTCTAGTCTGGCTGATGCCCTTTGCAGTGGGGACCGCCGGGCTTTGGCACAGGCCATCACTCTGGTGGAATCAACCCGTGACCAGCACCGGGCACAGGCACATGAGTTACTGACACAACTCACGGCGCAGGCCGGGCAAGCACTACGTATTGGCATCACCGGGGTACCCGGAGCGGGCAAGTCGACATTTATCGAATCTTTGGGTCTGCAAATGATCGGCAAGGGCGAATCAGTCGCTGTACTGACTGTCGATCCAAGTTCGGCTATCAGTGGTGGCTCTATCCTGGGAGACAAAACCCGTATGCCGCAACTTGCCGCGAGTAGCGGTGCTTTTATACGCCCCTCTCCGTCGGCAGGCAGCGAGGGTGGTGTTGGGCGCCACACTCGTGAGGCAATCCATCTGTGTGAGGCGGCTGGTTTCAAGCTTGTGATCGTTGAAACGGTTGGCGTGGGTCAGTCTGAGTTGCGGGTTGCGCAAATGACCGATATTTTCATGCTATTGCTGTCACCAGGCGCCGGAGATGAACTACAGGGAATCAAGCGGGGCATTATGGAGCTTGCGGACATTGTTCTGGTTAACAAGTGTGACGGCGAACTGCTGAGCGCAGCGCAGCGAACGGTTGGCGATTACACAGCGGCGTTGCGGTTGATGCAGTCCCGTACCCCGGGATGGCAGGTGCCGGTGCTGGCGATTTCAGCGCGTACAGGAGAAGGCGTCAGCGCTGTGCCGGATGCCATCGAGCGTTTTTACCAGCATTCAAGGGCGCAGGGCATCTTTGAAGCACGCCGTGCCGATCAAGCCCGGGAGGCGTTAGGACAGGCGCTGCGTGAGGGCCTGCTGGAACGTTTCATCAAAAACCCCATAGCCGCACAGAAAATTGAGGCGGTCCGCACAGAGGTTGCTGCGGGCCGGTTGATACCGGCGGTTGGCGCGCAACAGTTGCTTGACGAGCATAACCCTAAAGCGGGAGCGCAAGAATGATTGGCCGTTTGAACCATGTGGCTATCGTCGTGCCGGATATCGAAGCGGCATCGGCGCTTTACCGCGATACGCTGGGTGCCAATGTCTCGTTGCCCGAGCCATTGCCGGATCACGGGGTGACAACCGTGTTCGTGGATTTAGCCAATACCCGAATTGAACTACTGCATCCGCTGGGCGAGGATTCGCCTATTGCACGGTTTCTTGAGCGTCACCCCTCGGGTGGGGTACACCATCTTTGTTACGAGGTAATCGATATTCTGGCCTCTCGAGACCAGTTAACCGCTCAAGGGGCCCGAGTGCTGGGGGATGGGGTACCTCGCCTTGGCGCACATGGCAAGCCGGTGCTGTTCCTGCACCCGGCAGATTTTTGTGGCACGCTGGTTGAACTGGAACAAGCCTGACCGGCGACCAGGGTTTGCACAGGGGAAGAATTCTTGACCTTGGACCCGCGTTGTCAGTTATTGCCTGGAACGTACCATCCGGCACTGGGGATTGTTTTGCGGGCGCTGTTTTTTCGTCCGCGTATTCCGCCGGGTAAGGCTCGGCATCTCACGTCCCTTGAGCGCGTTATCGGCAGACGCCGTATTGTGGTTCGCACCGAACCGGGCTTTCTTTTCGCATGTGATCAGCAGGATTGGCTACAGCGTAATCTGTTGTGTAATCGAGTCCACGAACCGGAAATCACAGCGTTACTGCGGGAGTCGTTGAACCCTGACGACGTTTTTTTTGATATCGGTGCGAATTCGGGATATTTCAGTTGTCTGGCCTTGTCATGTGAAGTCAAGGGTGTCGTCGCATTTGAGCCCGACCCTAACACCTGTGCGGTGTTGGCGCAGCAGCAACAACTGAATAACTGGTCGCGTGCGAATCTTCGTATTGAATCGCTGGGGTTGTCAGACCGTGTCGGGACGCAGACGTTTATCCGTGCCAGCGATTCTGGTGAGAGTGGTTTTGGGTCTTGGCCATACCGTCAGGTAGTGGGTCAGGTCGAGGTAGGCGTTCAGACCCTGGATTATTTCTGCCAACAAGCCAACATGTTGCCGACAGTCCTTAAGATCGATGTGGAAGGCTGGGAATATCCGGTATTACGCGGCGCTGAGCAGACTTTAGGCGGCGGCAGTGTTCGGCTGGTCGTTTTCGAGTCCGAGTGCGATGCGAAGGGCCAAATTCTAGACCCAAGAATCTCCCAGTTGCTGGGGGATTGCGGCTTTGCTATCCGGCACGTGCCTCGGCCATCGGGCGTAATCAAGCCCACCGAAAATTACCAGGCGTACTCTGCTAATTGACTGATAGGCGCGGCAAGACAGGATCAACTGCTTAGAAAATCTTCGAGCGCTGACAGGAAAGCTTCAGGCTGCTCCGCTTGCAGCCAGTGCCCAGCATTCGCGATCGCGTGCATCTGCGATTGGGGGAACAGCGATTTGATGGTTGAGGTATGCGTCGCGTCGATGTAGTCGGAACGACTCCCATATATAAACAGGGTTGGCCCATCGTATGGCGCCACCACTTCAGGAAAACCAGAAAGAGAATCTATTTGTGTATTGATCACGTCGAGATTCAATCGCCAGTGAAGCGTGTTGTTTCGAAGCTCCAGGTTCTGTAATAGAAACTGGCGCAGGGTCCGGTCAGGAATGTCTCCTGCGAGCGCCTGATCGGCCTGCTGGCGGCTAGTTAAGTTGGTGAGGTCAAGCTGTTGCAGAGTTCGAGCCAAGGGTCCGTGCGAGTGCTGGTAGGTGACCGGGGCAATATCTGCGACTACCAAAGCGCGCAGTTTGATTTGAGTGGTCAGTGCCACTGTCATGGCTGTTTTGCCGCCCATGCTGTGTCCCAGAAGAACGGGCCTCTCCAGTGCGTGTTGCTGAATAAACTGCACTACTGCCCGCGCCTGTGCCGGATAGCTCATGTTAGTTACCCAGGGCGATTTGCCATGGTTGGGCAGGTCCGGGGTAAAAACCTGCCAGTGATGTTTCAGGTTATCGGCAATACGCCTCCAGTTGGTTCCCGAACCGAAAAGACCATGCAGGATAACCAGTGCCGGTCCGCTGCCCGTGACGTTAAAACTGAGTGAGGTCTGCACGGTGGAGTTTCAGATGCCGGCCAGTGTCGCCTGGCGTCGCTAGCGCTTGCGTGGCAGATACAGATCGGTGATTGTGCCTTCGAAGGCTTCTGCCGCGAAAGCCGTGGTCTCGGACAGCGTAGGGTGTGGGTGCACAGTAAGGCTGATATCCTGAGCGACACAGTCCATTTCAATGGCAAGGCCGATCTCGGCAATCAGTTCGCCAGCGTTGGACCCGACAATGCCGGCGCCAAGAATTCGCTGTGTCACCGGTTCGAAAAGCAACTTGGTAAAGCCTTCGCTTCGAGACAGCGACAGCGCCCGGCCGCTGGCAGCCCAGGGAAAGACGCCTTTCTCATACTCGATATTCCGGTTTTTTGCCTCAGTCTCGGTAAGTCCCACCCAGGCGATTTCCGGGTCTGTATAGGCAACCGATGGGATGACCCGAGCGTCGAACGCGCTTTTGTGCCCGGCGGCCACCTCGGCCGCTACCTTAGCTTGGTGGGTTGCTTTGTGGGCCAGCATGGGCTGGCCCACAATATCGCCAACGGCAAAAATGTGGGCGACGTTGGTTTGTTGCTGAGCATTCACTGTAATAAAGCCCTGCTCATCAACCGCGACGCCCGCCGCTGGTGCATTGATGTGATGGCCATTCGGTGTGCGCCCCACCGCAACCAAAACAGCGTCATAACGGGTTTCGCTGGGGGTGTTGTCACCCGCAAAACTGACGAGCAAGCCATCGTCCTGTGGTTGTGCACTGATGACCCGGGGATTCAGATAGATGCCATGGCACTGTTTCGCCAGCCGTTTGGCGAGCGGCTTGACCAGGTCAGGATCGGCGCCGGGAATCAGTTGACTGGACATCTCTACAATACTGACCTGGCTGCCCAGTGCTCGAAATACCGTAGCCAGTTCCAGACCGATGATGCCGCCGCCGATAACCAGCAAGTGATCCGGAATATGGTCAAGCGCTAATGCTCCGGTCGAGTCGATGATGCGTGGATCCTCTGGAAGCCCGGGTAATGCAATCGCTTGCGAGCCGGCGGCGATAATCGCCTGAGAAAAACCTACGGTTCGTTCACCCGCAGACCCGCGGATACTTATGTTGTGTGATGAGATGAACTCGCCAATGCCTGTGATGACTTCGACCCGGCGTTTTTTGGCCAAGCCGGCAAGGCCGCCGGTCAACTGGCCAACAACCTGGTCTTTCCACTCGCGCAGTTGCACCACGTTAATGGTCGGCTCCCCAAAATCGATGCCATGGGGACGCATCTCGTGAGCCTCCTCAATAACGCGCGCTGCATGCAGCAATGTCTTGGACGGGATACAACCTACATTCAGACAGACGCCGCCGAGAGTCGGGTAACGCTCAACCAGGGCCACTTTAAGGCCAAGATCGGCGGCGCGAAAGGCTGCGGTGTACCCGCCCGGGCCAGAGCCCAGCACCACAAGATCTACATCAGTATCATCGTTTTTTATGACCGGTGGTGCGCTCTCCAGAGCGGCTGCTTCAGGGGGTGTTGTTGTTTTTGTGGCATCGGTTGGAGGGGGCGAAAGCGTTGTGGATTCGTTGGTCGACGCCACGATGGCAACGGGATCACCTTCAGATATCTGGCCGCCTACCTGAGCCAGGACTTCGATGATTTTGCCAGCAACCGGGCACGGGACATCCATGGTGGCTTTGTCGGTTTCCAGCGTAATCAGCGGCGTTTCGATGTTAACGGTGTCGCCAGGGGCGATGAGTACCTCTATGATATCGACATCACGAAAATCTCCGATATCAGGCACGTTGATGGTGATAGGGGTATCACTCACAGAATAATCTCTTTTCAGACGCCTACAGCAGCAACCGCCGGGCATCTTCCAGTGCAGCACTGAGGAAGGCCATAAAGCGCGCAGCTTGTGCTCCATCGATGACCCGGTGGTCATAGGAAAGATCCAGTGGCAGCATCAACCGCGGTTGGAATTCAGTGCCGTTCCAGACCGGAGTCATCCGCGAGCGAGTAACGCCCAGAATAGCTACCTCCGGCGCATTGACAATGGGTGTGAAGGCGGTGCCGCCGATGCCACCGAGACTGGAAATACTCATGCAGCCACCTTGCATTTCGCCCGGTTTGAGTTTTCCATCACGGGCCCGCGCACTGATTTCAGCGAGCTCTTTCGCAAGCTGCACAATGCCTTTGCTGTCTACGTCTCGAATGACCGGTACGACCAGACCGTTATCGGTATCCACCGCGACACCAATGTGAAAATACTGTTTGAGAATCAGGCTCTCACCGTCCGGTGATAATGAGGCGTTGAAGGTCGGAAAGGCTTTCAGTGCACTGGCCACTGCTCTCATCAAGAAGGACAGGATCGTAATGCGTGTACCGCTGTGCGCCTTGTCCTGTTTCAGGGATTGGCGGAAGGATTCCAGTTCGGTGATATCGACATCATCGTGATGAGTGACATGCGGGATGTTCAGCCAGGCTCTATGCAGATAACGCCCCGAGAGGCGCTGGATTCGTGAAAGCGGTTTGGTATCGATGGTCCCCCAGCGAGAGAAGTCGATCTCGGGCATAGGGGGTATACCGGCACCTTCCATAGGCCTTGAGTCGGAGACGGGTCTGATCAGAGCGGCTTTAACAAACTGGCGAACATCATCCTGGAGGATGCGTCCCCGCGCACCGGTGCCATTTATCTGGGAAAGATCAACACCGAGCTCCCGGGCAAAGCGGCGCACAGCTGGGCTCGCATGGGGTAGCTTACTGCCTCCTTCGAGCGGTGGTGGCAGCGTGCTCGGGGGTGCCAGCGACTGCAGCGATGATTGGGTGGCCGTCTCGGGCCCTGCCGGTGAGGCGGCGGATTCCGGAGTTGTCACGGCGGTTGGTGTTGCTATAGCTTCTGTTGGCTGAGCTTGGGGTATACCCTCGACAGGTGTTATATCGGCTACATCCATTTCAGCCGGGTCCAGCAATGCCACTAGGCCGCCTTGAGACACTTTGTCACCCACCGCAACCAACACCTCGGTAATACGCCCGGCTGCAGGGGATGGCACATCCATGGTGGCCTTGTCGCTCTCTAGCGTAATGAGTGGATCCTCAGCCTGGACAGACTCCCCCGACACGATCAGCACCTCAATCACATCGACACTCTCGAAATCTCCAATGTCGGGTATCGTAATCTTCAGGGGTTCACTCATTGGCTAACCCCTGTCAGGCTGTCGCCGGGTTAGGTTTTTCGGGATCGACCGGGTAACGGCTGATCGCGTCCAAAATCGTTGAGCGGGGTAAGGCCCCTTCGTCGGCAAGCGCAGTCAAAGCCACAAGTGCGATATGGTAGCGGTTGACCTCAAAGAAACCCCGCAATTGTTCACGGGTACCGCTGCGCCCAAAGCCGTCAGTGCCCAGCACCACGTAGCGTCCCGGAACAAACTCGCGAATCTGATCGGCATAGGTCTGAGTGTAGTCAGTGGCAGCGACGACGGGGCCGCCTGCTTTTGTCAGTTGTTCCGTGACGTAGGCGATCTGTGGCGGTTCGTCTGGGTGCAGGCGATTCCACCGCGTAACGTTTCGACCTTGGCGGGCTAATTCGTTATAACTGGTTACACTCCAGACGTCGGATAGGACACCAAAATCCTGTTCCAGCAACTTCGCTGCAGCGAGTGATTCCCGCAGAATCGCGCCACTGCCGAGAAGTTGCACCCGGGGTGCGGCCTTGCGCCCTCGCTTTGAAGAAAGCAGCGGGTACATGCCCTTGAGAATGCCATCGTTCACATTGTCCGGTAGCGCCGGGTGTGAATAGTTCTCGTTCATCACAGTGATGTAATAAAAAATGTTTTCCTTATCGGTAAACATTCTTCGCAAACCATCTTGGATAATGACCGCGAGCTCAAAATTAAAGGCTGGATCATAGGAGATGCAGTTAGGAATACTTGAGGCAAGCAACAGACTGTGCCCATCCTGGTGTTGCAATCCTTCACCGGCCAGGGTGGTGCGTCCTGCGGTACCGCCGATCAGAAACCCTCGTGCCTGCAGGTCCCCCGCAGCCCAGGCAAGATCACCGACCCGCTGCAAACCGAACATTGAGTAAAAAATGTAAAAAGGGATCATGGCAATCCCGTGGTTAGCATACGCGGTTGCGGCCGCTATCCACGAAGACATAGCACCCATTTCGGTGATGCCTTCTTGCAATACCTGTCCTTGGATATCTTCGCGGTAGTACATTAATTGATCTGCATCTTCGGGGATATATAACTGGCCTTCAGGGGCATAGATACCCAACTGCCGAAACATGCCTTCCATACCGAAAGTCCGTGACTCATCGGGCACTATCGGAACCACGTGAGGCCCGATAACCTTGTCCCGCGTCAGTGCCGTCAGGATGCGTACAAAAGCCATGGTGGTCGATATCTCGCGTTCTCCAGTGCCATCCAGCTGCGATTGGAATATCGAAAGATCTGGTGTGGGATGACTGGGTGCGCTATCAGTGCGTGCTGGAAGGCTGCCGCCGAGCGCCGTGCGGCGGTCTTTGAGGTAGCGCACTTCCGGGCTGTCTTCTCCCGGGTGATAGAACTTGCAAGCCAACACATCGTCATCATTAAGCGGTATGCGGAAACGGTCGCGAAAAGCCAGCAACGACTCATCGGCCATTTTTTTCTGGCTGTGGGTGATGTTCTGCCCTTCGCCGGATTCGCCCATGCCGTAGCCTTTTACAGTCTTTGCCAGGATTACGGTCGGCTGGCCACTATGCGTCATTGCGGCAGCGTAGGCGGCATAGACTTTGTGCGGGTCGTGGCCACCCCGGTTTAAGCGCCAGACATCCTCATCGGTCATGTTGGCCACCATCGCGGCGAGCTCCGGATACTTGCCGAAAAAGTGCTCGCGAACGAAAGCGCCATCTTTGCTTTTGAAGGCCTGGTATTCACCATCAAGGGCCTCTTCCATGCGCTGTTTCAAAAGGCCCTTGGTATCACGCATGAGAAGAGGGTCCCAATAGGAGCCCCAGATCACTTTTATAACGTTCCAGCCGGCACCACGGAACTCCCCTTCGAGTTCCTGGATAATTTTGCCGTTGCCGCGCACTGGGCCATCGAGGCGTTGCAAGTTGCAGTTGATCACAAAGATCAAGTTATCCAGGTCTTCGCGACCGGCCAGGCCCAGCGCGCCCATCGATTCTGGTTCGTCCATCTCGCCGTCGCCCATGAAAGCCCACACCTTGCGATCCGACATCGGGATGAATTCGCGGTGCTGCAGGTATTTCATGAACCTCGCCTGATAAATCGCCTGGATCGGCCCAAGACCCATAGATACCGTCGGGAACTGCCAGAATCCCGGCATCAACCAGGGGTGGGGATAGGACGACAGGCCTTTGCCATCGACCTCTTGGCGAAAATTCTCCAACTGCGTTTCACTAAGGCGTCCCTCGAGAAAAGCTCGAGCATAGATACCGGGTGCTGAGTGTCCCTGCATAAAGACCAGGTCAGCGCCATTTTCAGCATCGGGTCCACGCCAGAAATGGTTGAAACCGACGTCATACAGTGTCGCAGCCGAGGCGTAACTGGCAATATGGCCACCCAGTTCGCTACTGATTTGGTTGGCGCGAACCACCATGGCCAAGGCGTTCCAGCGTATCAGTGAGCGGATTCGCCACTCGATCTCTGCGTCTCCGGGACTGCGGGATTCATGCGCCGCCGGTATGGTGTTGAGGTAAGCGGTGGTGGGTCGATAAGGAATATGTGTGCCTGAGCGCCGTGCCTGGTCGATCAGTGTTTCCAGAAGAAAGTGGGCTCGCTCTTCTCCTTCGCGTTCGATTACCGAAGTCAAAGCATCCTGCCACTCGCTCGTCTCCAGTGGGTCAATGTCAGTGTGAGGCGTTGAGTGGGCCATGAATCAATCCCTTTGTTAGATGATCTGGCAGTGGGGCCAAATCGTTGGTTTGGTCCTCTGATCTAAGGCGTCAATACAATAGTTACCCATGGCGTGAAAACAATACCACAGCACTAATTTTTGGACCGGTTTTTGTGGTCTGATGGTCAGGCCAAGGATCTTAAACCGGAAGCTGAATCGTCTAAGCCTTCGTGGCGGTGACCAAAGCGCAAGCTTAATCGACGGAGGTTTTATTAAATAATGGTTGGAGAAACTGGCCGGTATAGGATTTTTTGATCAGGGCAACCTGTTCGGGCGAACCGGCGGCTACCAGTTGACCGCCCCGTTGGCCACCCTCTGGGCCAAGATCAATAATCCAGTCGGCGGTCTTGATGACATCAAGGTTGTGTTCGATGACCACCACGGTGTTCCCGTGGTCACGTAGGCGGTGCAGTACTGTCAGTAACTGGCGGATATCATGAAAATGCAGCCCGGTAGTGGGCTCATCAAGGATGTACAGGGTGCGCCCGGTGTCACGCTTGGATAATTCGCGCGCCAGTTTTATCCGCTGCGCCTCACCCCCGGACAACGTGGTTGCGCTTTGCCCTAGGCCGATATACCCCAGGCCGACATCGAGCAAGGTGTCCAGTTTGCGCTTGATGACTGGGATCGCGGCAAAGAACTCTACAGCCTCGACTACTGTCATCCCAAGTACCTGGTCGATGCTGCGGTCCTTGTAGCGGATGTCCAGGGTCTCGCGGTTGTAGCGTTTGCCTTGACAGGTATCGCAAGGGACGTAGATATCAGGCAGGAAATGCATTTCAACCTTGATCAGGCCATCACCTTGACAGGCTTCGCAGCGCCCACCGCGTACATTGAAGGAAAAGCGTCCAACCTTGTAGCCTCGCGCCCGGGATTCAGGTGTTCCGGCAAAGAGCTCCCGAATCGGTGTGAAAAGACCCGTGTAGGTCGCCGGATTCGAGCGGGGGGTGCGGCCGATCGGGCTTTGGTCAATATCAATCACTTTGTCAAAGTGATCCAGCCCTTCAATGCTGGCGTGGGCCGCTGCCTGGTGGCGACCTGCGTGTAAGTGCCGGGCCATGGCAGGGTAAAGCGTATTATTAATCAGTGTCGATTTTCCTGAACCCGATACGCCAGTGACGCAGGTAAAAAGTCCGACGGGAATAGACACCGTGAGTTTGTCGAGGTTGTTGCCGCTGGCCTCGCGAATCTGCAGGTTCCTTTTTGCGTCAGGGCGCACGCGCTTGGCAGGAATTGCTATGGCTTTGCTGCCTGATAGATATTGCCCGGTGACTGATTCTGGGCATCGGAGAATTTCATCGACAGAACCTTGAGCCACAATGTGGCCGCCGTGAACGCCAGCGCCTGGCCCAATATCAACGATATGGTCGGCGCTACGAATGGCTTCCTCATCGTGCTCAACCATGATCACCGTATTACCCAGATCGCGTAGATGAAACAAAGTTTCGATCAAGCGCTGATTGTCGCGCTGATGTAGCCCAATTGATGGTTCATCCAGGACATACATCACCCCAACCAGACCAGATCCGATCTGGGATGCGAGGCGGATGCGTTGCGCTTCGCCCCCGGAAAGGGTTTCGGCCGTTCGATCCAAGGTGAGGTACTCCAGACCAACATTAACCAGGAATCGAAGGCGTTCGCCAACCTCACGCACAATGCGCGTCGCGATCTCTCCTTGCTGTCCGGGTAATGAAAGCGATTCAAAAAAGGCCAATGATCTTTCGATCGGCATGGCGGTCACATGGTGAATCGGTTGCTTCCCAATAAAAACATTACGTGCTTGGGTGCGAAGTCTGCTGCCGGAGCAACTGTCGCAGGCCTGGGTATTGCGATAGCGTGCGAGCTCTTCACGAATGGTATTGGATTCCGAATCCCGGTATCTACGCTCCATATTGGGGATGACCCCCTCGAAAGTATGATTCCGTTTGCGCGGGCGCCGGCCATGGGAGCGCAGGTAAGCAAACGGAATCTTTTCCTTGCCGCTGCCGTAAAGAATGACCTCGCGGGTTTTCTTGGGCAGCTGATTTAATGGCTTGTCGATATCAAAGTCGTAATGTTCCGCCAGACAACTCAGCATCTGGAAGTAGAAGGCATTGCGTCGGTCCCAACCGGCGATAGCACCTGCCGCGAGGCTGAGGCTGTCGTCATGAATGACGCGATCTGGATCGAAAAACTGACGCGCGCCAAGGCCGTCACAATCCGGGCAGGCGCCAGCCGGGTTATTGAACGAGAAAAGGCGCGGTTCCAGTTCAGTCAGGTTGTAGCCGCAGTGCGGGCAGGCATAGCGTGCCGAAAACAGCAGGTCGGCGCCTCGGTCGTGCCCTTCGTCTGGCAGCACTTCAATCAGGGCGAGACCATCGGCCACAGCGAGTGCTGTCTCGAAGGATTCAGCCAACCGCTGGGCATCGCTGGACTGAACGACGATCCGATCGACTACAACCTCGATGCTGTGTTTGCGTTTGCGATCGAGATCTGGAGGTGTATCCAACTCACAAACAGCGCCATCGATACGGGCGCGGATGAATCCCTGCGCAAGCAGGGCGCGTAACAATTGTTGGTATTCCCCTTTGCGATCCTGCACCACAGGTGCCAGCAGCAGGATGCGGGTACCCTCAGGCAAGCCTAACACTCGATCAACCATTTCGCTTACAGTGCTGGCAGCGAGTGTTACCCCGTGGTCTGGGCAACGCGGCTCTCCAACCCGAGCGTACAACAGCCTGAGGTAATCGTAGATTTCAGTAACTGTGCCCACGGTAGAGCGGGGGTTATGAGAGGCCGCTTTTTGCTCAATACTGATCGCCGGTGACAGCCCTTCGATCAGATCCACATCGGGTTTTTCCATCAGCGACAGGAATTGACGGGCATAGGTTGATAGTGACTCGACATAGCGGCGTTGCCCTTCGGCATAAATCGTATCGAAAGCGAGTGAAGATTTACCCGAGCCCGACAGCCCGGTAATGACGATCAATCGGTCGCGCGGCAGGTCTAGGTCGACACTTTGCAGGTTGTGCGTTCGAGCGCCGCGGATCTTGATGGTACGCATAGGTAGGTCGCGAAAAAGCAAACTGTTAATATTACGTGTCTTGAGCGCCTGTATTCAAAGTCTTTGTTCTTTATTTTCGTTAGACAGGTGTATTGTCGGTTTTAGTTCACGGCTGGGGTTTTGCTCGATTGTGCGGGCAGACCTCCCTAATTGCCTTTGTAAATAGACCACTTTTGGAGTCAGACCTGAATCGTGACCCTATGAATGGATCGGAACGCCGCGCGGTAACGGCTCTTGCCGCGGTGTTTGGCCTGCGTATGTTCGGGTTATTCCTGGTGCTGCCCGTCATGGCTTTATATGCGAGCGCTCTGGATGGGGCAACACCGCTGATGGTTGGCATGGCATTGGGCGCTTACGGCCTGACCCAGGCTTTGCTGCAGATACCGTTCGGCATGCTCTCTGACCGCTTTGGCCGAAAACCACTGATCGTGATAGGACTGGCAATCTTTGCTCTGGGCAGCGTGGTGGCCGCGATGGCTGATACCATTACCGGGGTAGTGCTCGGTCGGGCGTTGCAGGGCAGTGGGGCGATTGCTGCCGTGGTACTGGCCCTTCTGGCAGATCTCACCCGTGAGCAGCAGCGGACCAAGGCTATGGCGCTGGTTGGGATGAGTATTGGCGCCTCTTTTCTAGTCGCTCTGATGGCCGGTCCGGTAGTGGACCGGTGGGTAGGCGTCAGCGGTTTGTTCTGGCTGACTATGGTGCTTGCTATCGCAGCAGCAGCAGTGGTTATCTGGGTGGTCCCAACACCGCAGCGCATGGTTCGTGATCCAGGTGTGCGGCCGAGCCGTGAACGTTTGCGCGAGGCCTTCTTCGATCCCCAGTTATTGCGCATGGATATTGGTATTTTTATTTTGCATATGGTATTGACCGCATTGTTTGTGGCGATTCCTTTCGAACTGATCAGTATTTTGGGTCTGGCACGTGATGCCCACTGGCAGGTGTACGTTCCGGTGCTCGTCGCCTCGGTGGTTGTGATGGCGCCTTTACTGATTCTTGGAATGCGCCGGGGTTGGACTTTTCTGGTTTTTCGGCTGGCAATTGCGATCCTGTTGGCTGCGCAAGTACTCCTGTTTGGCTGGTCTGCTGAAACGGTACCGTTGGTGGTAGGCCTGGGACTATTTTTTGTCGGATTCAATCTTCTAGAAGCAATGCTGCCGTCGATGATGAGCCGTTTGGCCCCCGGGTATGCCAAAGGAACCGCAATGGGCATCTACAATACCTTCGAATTTTCCGGGGTTTTTGTCGGCGGCGCACTGGGCGGCCTGTCGTATGGGGCGTGGGGAGCAGGTGGTGTGTTTGGTTTGTGCGCTGCGGCCACCGCACTGTGGCTGGCGATTGCCTGGGTCGGTCGAACACCGCCATTGCGCAACAGCATTACGCTACAACTTGAAGAGGAGCCAGGGCTTGATCTACAGGAACTTGAGCGTCGCTTGCGGGTGATCACCGGTGTGCATGATGTGACCGTGCTGCCCGCGGACCGGGTCGCTTATATTAAGGTCGACGACGAGCATTTTGAATCAAGCCAGGTTTATGCGCTCAGAGGTGTTCTGTCGGCCTCGTAATCAATGTCGTTCTCCAAAGGGCTGATCGTTTTAGCCGGTCAGGATTGGAACTGCGTTGCGATACGCTCAAAAGTTTCGATCGATTCCATATCCACAGATTCACTAAGCGGGTCGGGCTGGGAAGACAGCTTGACAATGGTGATGTTGCGCCTGGGGTCGATATACAGCCACTGGCCGTGAATGCCGATAGCGCATATCGCTTGGGCCTGTCCTCCAGTCAGGTACCACTGGTTACGATAGTTGCCTTGGGGGAATAAAGGAGCAAACTCGCCGTTTTGCCATGCCTGTTGATTACCACCGGTTAAGGTATCGTCAATCCATCGATCTGGAATAACTCCGTTACCCTTACCTGAAGCGGCGACACTAATTGCCTGGCCGAGCCTGGCAAGGTCGTGGGGATGCACACACACACCCCCGGCCGAGCGCGCAGTGCCCACGCAATCCACGGTGACATACCCGTCGTGCTCGCAGCCTAGCGGTTGCCATAGATATTTCGAGAGTAGGTCCGCATAGCGTTTTCCAGTTGCCCGCTCCAAAATGATTCCCAGCAGATCGGAGTTTGGAGAAAGGTAGCGAAAAGTCTCTCCATGAGGCTTGTCGTCTGCCGTCAATGTCATCAGGAATTCCGCCAGCCCCTCGGTAGGCGTTACTCCGGCCTGTGGCGGGTTCCATCCTGTTGCCATACGGTAGCGGGCAAACTGCCCAGTTTGGTCGAGGTAGTTTTCGTCAAAGGCAATTGCCGCCTGCATGTCCAGTAACTGTTGAACTGTGCACTCGCCGTAGCCACAAGCAGCGGCTTTTGGAAGGTAGTCCATTACTCTGGCCGCTGGATCAAATATACCGTTGGCGTTGAGAATGCCAACCAGGGCGCCGGTTACGGATTTACTGATTGAAAACAGAATATGAGGTTCGACGCCTTCATAGTGAGGCGCATACCACTCAAGCACAATCTCGCCTTCTTTGAGAACCACAAAGGCATCGGTATCGCTGCGTGCTAGCCAGGCCTCCAGCGAGGAGCTGGTGATTTCACCAGGAAAGTCCTCCGGCCTAGCAAGGTTACGGTGCAGTGGCGTCGTTTGCCTGGATTTTCTGATCGGTGCTGTACCGATAAACTCACTGACGCGATGAAAAGCAAAACGGTTATGCGGCGCATGACGCCAGTTGGCCAGCGTAATACCGGTCCGCGACGACGGCGAGTTTGCCTTGGTCATGAACCGGCAAGACCAGGACGATGACCAGCATCTGAAAACCACTTTGGGGCAGCTGACTCATAAGCCATGCCGGCCTGGAAAACATCCTTGTCAGTGTAGGTTCGACCCACAATCTGAATACTGGTTGGAACACCATTACTGGCGTGTCCTGTGGGTACCGTCAGTACCGGACATCGGCTTAAGGAATTAAACGGCGTTGTCATTACCCAGCCTAGCGCAGGGTTCACACTCTTGCCGTTAATACTGATCGTGTCCCGTGAGTGGTCAAAGTCGGCCGGCACTGCGGGAAGTGCGTTGGTGGGGCAGACGAGCACTCGGTACCTCTCAAGTAGCGGACCCACTGTGGCATACATCTCGTTAACCACCTCCAGTGTGTGGAGAAATTCCGCCGCCGTTGATTTCTGCGCTTCTTCGGCCCACTGACGTACATAGTTTGTCATCTTGTCGGCATGGTCTTTGAGGTAAGTCGCCATGTAAGCACCGAAAATATGGGAAAGGTATGCAAGTCCTGCATCGAGCACCCGGTGATCCCACCCGATATCAACTTCTTCCACCGTTGCCCCGAGATCCCGGAAAACATCGAGGGCATTCAGTGTGTTCTTTTGTACATCAGGATCAACCTCAAAGAAGCCAAGGTCCATTGAAAAGGCAATCTTCCAGTCTTTGATCGGCGGGTACTGCGCAGGCAGGCGCAGTTTGGGCCGAAGGCTCGCCACGTCCTTGGGGTGGGGGCCGCACATGACATTCTGAAGCGCGATGGCATCACTGACGTTTCGCGCCAGAGGCCCGGTATGGCAGTAAAAATCCAGGTTAAACGGCGGGTCATCCGAGTTGCGGCCGTATGGCGGTTTGTACCCAACCAGTCCACAGGTTCCTGCCGGGATGCGGATGGAACCGCCGATATCAGAGCCGGTGGCGATTGCGCTGGTGCCGGATGCCAACGAGGCGGCTGAGCCACCAGACGACCCTCCGGGCGTGAACTCAGGATTCCAGGGGTTTCGGGTGACCCCCCATAACCGGGAGTTTGTATATCCTGCGGATGAAAATTCTGGTGTTGCGGTTCGGGCATGGACGATGCCCCCGGCGCGAAGTATCCGCTCATTACCGACCGAGGTGTTGTCGGCCACAAAGTCTTTCATGATAAGTGAGCCGCTCGATGTGGGCTTACCCTTGATGAAATTCTCGTCCTTAATGCCGATCGGCAGTCCCTCAAGCGCCCGGGTGCGCTGGCCAGAGGCGTATTTCGCTTCGGCCTTTTTTGCATTTGCCATCGCTTCGTCAAAGTGACGGTAGGTAAATGCGTTGATGACGGGCTCTACCTGATCGGCTCGGTGGATCAGCGCTTCCAGCAGTTCAACAGGGGACAGGGTTTTGGCCTTGAACCGGGCAATCGCTTCGGTGGCAGGCAGGTAACAAAGTTCAAGATCGCTCATGCTAGTGATCCGTGAGGAAATGGGTGATGGCATCGAATGCCCGAAGATCATCAGTTTTGCGCTCGCTGGAAACAAACTCGGGCCAGCTCGCAAGACGGGTGATAGCTAGACTGTTGTCCATATCGGCATAGATGATCTGTCCGAAAACGCCTCTTGCCATCAGAATTCGACGGTCGATGTCCCTGATCCAGAACTGGTTTCGATAAGCCCCGTTGTCCAGATCCATATTGTTTTTATCGCTAAAAAGCGATGGATTCGCGTCGAAGGTATCCAGCAGCCATTCCTGCGGCACGATCTGCCGGCCGTTTCCGACACCCCCGTTGCAGAGCATCTGGCCGAAACGAGCATAGTCGCATAGCGTGGCATTGAAACCCCCATCCGCCAGCGGGTAGCCTGCTGCATCCACCGTAAAGCAGGCACTTTCCTGTACCCCCAGCGGTTGCCAGAGTTCTCGGCTGATGAGTTCTGCAAGTGGGGTCTGTGTCACTCGCTCCATGCAGTGGGCCAACACATCGGTCTCAATCGAGCGGTACTCAAAGGCTGCACCATGTTCACGAACGGTTTCCTTGAGGCTCAGGATCTGGTCCCACATGCACTGAAAGTAGGGAATCTCGGGTTTTGGGGACCGCCAGCCGGAGGCGACATCGGTTGCCGCGATGTCCGAGTCTAGTGCCTCATAGTCCTCGACATAACGTACGCCCGAGGTCATATCCAGCGCATGACGCAGTCTGGCGTCTTTCCATCCGGTCTTTTCCAACTCCGGAAGGTAAGTGCTGATGCGTTCTTCAGGATCAAGCAGACCTCGCGCAACCAAGATCCCTGCGACTGCCGATGTTACCGACTTGGCCATCGACTGGGACAGGTGCAGCGTGCGCTCGGTCATCTCGTTAAAGTAGCGCTCATAGAGAATCTCGCCATGATGCATAACCAGAATGCCGTCGGCATAGTTCTGCAAGAGCCAGTCGATTACGCTGGTGGACTCGCCCGAGTGGCTGGTGAAGGTTACAGAATCAAGATCGGTCGGATTTTGCTGAAACTGCCAGACGGAGCCGTTGCCCCGCCAGACTTCAACAGTTGGCAGAATCTCGCGGATGTGCTGAAAAGACCAGCGATTCCAGGGAGCGCGATCCCATGCGTCCCGGGGGACTCGTGTGTCAGGGGTAACGGGAAAACCCCGCATGGTTTTCATAATTAAGGAAAAGAATCACCCAGGCCGGCCTGGTCGGCCTGGGTGGGGTGGCTACTTCAGAAGTTCGGTCCAGATTGCTGCATAGATCTTTTGGACTTCCGGTGAGCAAGTGGGATAGAACTTCCCAGCTCCGATGAACTCTTGCGGAACAACAACCTCAGGGGCTGTTGCCATATCTTCAGGCATGTACTTCTCTGATCCGACAATGCTGTTGGCATATCGGGCGAACGCAGACATCAGCCCTGCATTCTCCGGTGTCATGATGAAGTTCATGAAGGTTTTAGCTTCCTCGACATTCCTAGCATCCTTTAAAAGTACAACCGCATCTGCCCAAAGTGAGTAACCTTCCTTCGGGTAACCGTACCGGACATCAGGATTCTTAAGTCGTGCACGGAAGGCGGCGCCGTTCCAGTAGAGAGAGGCGGCAAGATCACGTCCTGCGAACTTCTCAATGACGCCATAGTCCATTGATTTCCACTTGGGTTTAGCTTCAACCAATTTGTCACGAGCTTTTTTCAGCAACTCTTTGTCTCCTGAGCACGCTTCTCCTCCAAGATAGAGAAGGGCTGAGCTGATGACGTCGTTCATTTCAGGCGCAACATTGATTTTGCCAATCAATTCTTCAGGCGGATCCAGAATGATTCCGAAAGTGTTGATGTCGCCGTCATAAACAGAAGTATCTACCATAACGCCGACGCTTCCCCACTGCCATGGTGCACTGTATTGGCGACCCGGGTCCCAGTCAGGATTACGCCATTCTTCTGCAACGTTCTTAAAGTTCGACATCTGATCCACTCGCGGGTTTGCGATTAATCCTTCAGAGATCCAAATAGGCAGATGACTGTGGGAAGGCACGGCAAGGTCAAATCCATGACCCCCGGCACGCACTTTAGCGAGCGCTGTTTCATTGGAGTCGTAGTCTGTGATGGTGACCTTGATGCCAGTTTCTTTTTCAAACTTCTCGATGAGTTCTGGGCTTGTGTAGTTACCCCAGTTGTAGAGATTTAATTCCCCTGCCGCGATTGCTATGCCGCTGAAGACCAACATCAGGCTTGAGAGAACCGCTTTGAACATTAACTTCATTTTCTCCTCCTTAGGTTTGTAGTGATTGTCGAAATATACGTTGTTTTCAGTTTCAGGCTTTCTTGCGACTTAAGAAAAAGATGATCGTGACCATTACGACAGAAACACCCAGCAGTACAGTGGAAATTGCATTTATCTCCGGAGTGATTGTACGCCGTAACTGGCCAAGCATGTAAGTTGGCAGGGTATCCTGGCCGGCCGATTTGACAAATTCGGTAATCACCACGTCGTCCAGTGAAATCACAAAAGCCAGCATGGCACCTGCAAGAATACCCGGAAGTAATAGAGGCAGGGTAACCCTTGTAAATGAGCGCCACGGCGTTGCGTAAAGATCAGCCGCAGCAGTTTCCAGAACACGGTCCATACCCTCAAGACGAGCGCGGATAGGTAGATAAGCGAATGGTATACAGAATGCGGTGTGCGCGCTGATGAGGTAAGCGTAGCCATGGTATCCGGTTGACTCCTTGATAAGTGCAAAAAAGATCAACAGCGCGACTGCGGTCACAATCTCGGGCACCATCAGTGGCTGATTGACCATCGCATAAATTGAAGTCTGACCCCGGTAGGGTCGTGTGCGCGTTGTGCCAAGCGCGACCATCGTTGCCAGCGAAGTCGCAACTACCGACGCTATCACGGCTACGACAACGGACCGGATCGCAGCACTTTGGACGAGGTCGTTTTCCCACGCGGCGACGTACCAGCGAAGTGACAAACCTTCCCATAGAGCAATGTTGTCACCGGCGTTGAATGAATAGACGACCAGTGGGGCAAGGGGCATGTAGAGGGCAAAAAAGCAGGTGAGGGCGAGCAGACTGAACCCCGGCATTCGCTCGATGGAGAACGGGCGTGAACTAGTGGCCATGGGCTCCACCTTCTTTCTGCGCTGATCTGACATAGAAAATGAGTGCCACCATGACGATGACCAGCAGGGACAGTGAAAGTGCCGCGCCCAATGGCCAGTTGCGACCTTGACCAAACTGCAGTTCGATCAGGTTGCCGATCATCAGATGTTTGCCTCCGCCAAGGACACGTGGTGTCACATAGGCGCCCAGTGACGGGACAAAGACGAGGATCGATCCCGCAATCACGCCTGGCTTAACCAGAGGCACAATGACGCGAACCAGAACCCGCCAGCGTGTCGCGTACAGATCATAAGCTGCTTCGACCAGCTGGAAATCAAAGCGCTCCATCGAGGCATAAATCGGCAGGATCATGAGCGGGATATACACGTATGTCATGCCGAGCAGGATCGCGATGTCGGTGTAAAGCATGTCGAGTGGTTGATCGATCACTCCAAGTGCAATGAGAACATTGTTCACAAGACCCTGGTTACGGATGATTTCAAGAATCGCGAAGGTACGGATCAGTAGGTTTGTCCAGAACGGAATCGTCACCAGAAAGAGCCAGAGATTGCGTGTCTCCGGTGATCGGGTCGCAATAAAGTAGGCGGTGGGAAAGCCCAGCACAAAAGCCACCAGAGTCGTCAGGAACGACAGCTTGACCGAGCGCCAGAAGATCGAGAGGTGGGCGTCTGCGATAGATACAGTCTCATCAAAGATATCCCGGTAAAAGGCGACCTGGAACCACGCCTCAGTAGAGAACTGCCATTTGATTCCTCCGTAGTCGCCTGGCGTCAGAAAGGAAAAGACCAGCATGATGAGTAAAGGCCCAGACGCAGCACAGAAAAGAACGATCAGTGCCGGTGTGGAAAGCAGCAGATTCCGACGGACCTCTAGCTGGTACGCATGCGCTTCGAGGCTCTCGAAAGACTCGGTACTGCTGTCCTGCTCGGCGCTCATAGCTCAGTCCTGGAGAATCTGTATCGTCCTTGGGTCAACAGCGATACCGACCCTAGAGCCCAGCGGAATACGTGCTCTTTCACCATTGGCATTCTGTACCCGGACAACGAAGGGGGAGGTCATCCCAATGTCGACACGGTACTGGGTATCGGTGCCGATATAGATTTCATCGGTCAGAGAACCCTGAATCGATATGGCATCGGCGTCAGTGACGATGCGTGCTTGTTCCGGCCGTATGGCAAGCGTGACCTCGCTGCCCTGAGGCAGGCCCGGCGGCGCAGGGATTGTTATCTCGATACCGCTCGGTAGTCGTATCCGGACCTCACTCTCATCGTGTTCGATAACTTCAGCCGGCATGAAGTTGGTGTCTCCAATGAAGTCGGCGACGAACCGATCGTTGGGCCGGTTATAGATCTCATGTGGTGCGCCGACCTGCAGAATCCTGCCTTCGTTCATGACGGCGACCCGATCAGACATGGTCAGCGCCTCTTCTTGATCGTGAGTGACGAAGATGAAGGTGATACCTGTTTCATGTTGTAGTCGTTTGAGTTCAACCTGCATCTCCTTTCGGAGTTTCAGGTCGAGCGCGGAAAGTGGCTCGTCTAACAGTAGGACTTTAGGACGTGGCGCGAGCGCACGTGCCAGCGCCACCCGCTGCTGCTGTCCACCGGATATCTGATCTATCCGCCGGTTCTTGAGGTTCTCCATCTTGACCAGGACCAGCATTGCGCCAACGGTATTTGCCACTTCGTCTTTAGATTGACCCTGCATCTCCAGACCAAAGCCGATGTTCTGCGCAACCGTCATATGCGGGAAAAGTGCATAGTTCTGAAAAACGGTGTTAACCGGTCTTTGAAACGGTGGTAAGGCACTGATGTCCTTACCTTCGAGCAAGATTGCACCATCGGTTGGGTGCTCGAACCCCGCAATCAATCGCAGCAGGGTAGTTTTGCCGCAGCCTGACGGCCCAAGCAGGGTGAAGAATTCGTTCTGGGCTATCGAGACAGAAACATGATCCAGAGCCCTAACTTCCTGATCTGTCGATGCTCCGAAGATTTTCGAGACACCACGGGCCTCAACAGCGACATCGTCGCTCATGTATGTCTCCTTTCTTAAACTGATATTAGTCGACGGCAGTGAATTAGCTCGGCATTCATTTTTTTCTTTCCGCGCTGGGGCCTATACTGGCGGATTCTATTTGTGACTGTCAATTGAACTCAAAAAAGCTGTTGCTGGATGGATTTGATCGATAGGAGCTGCAACTTTGCTGGCGGTGTATTTGATGTGTGTTCACGCCTGTAGTGGATGTTCTGCCAATAATAGTTGTGCAAAAAGTCAAGGGTAATTTGCACACCAACAGGCGGTAGAAACAGCGGTATACTCGTCTGATCGAGTGGCGGGAGCAGGATCGGGCAACAATTTTTTGTACTGTGGCCGGATTCATGCCCCGACAGATTTGTCGCAGCATATAAAGAGGTGTGAAAAATGGCAGGGGTTAACAAAGCGATTATTGTTGGGAATCTGGGGCGGGATCCTGAGATTCGCTATTCAGCAAATGGCAATGCGTTTGCCAGTATTTCTATCGCGACCTCCGAAAGGTGGAAGGACAAGAACACTGGTGAGCAGCAGGAAAAAACAGAGTGGCATCGGGTCAAGCTTTTTGGCAGGCTGGCAGAGCTTGCAGGCGAGTATTTAAAGAAAGGGTCGCAGGTTTATATAGAGGGCAGGCTTCAGACAACTAAATATCAGGATAAAGAAGGTGTTGATCGATGGTCAACCGATATTGTTGCGAGGGATATGACCTTCCTGGGAGGCCGCAGTGGCGGCGATTCGCAGGGCGGCTCACCACCCGATTACAGTCAGGCTGAGGCAGCGCCGGCGAGTCGAGGTGGGGGTGGAGGCCAAGATGGTGATTTTGACGATGATATCCCATTCTAGGAAGGTGTCGTATCGGGCGGGCCTGCCCGGCTAATCAGCAAAGATCGAGGTCTGTGGGCCTTGGCTAAGCTCTTTAGCCAAGGCCGGACCGTTAAGATTGCCCATCAGACTGCCAGGTCCTTGTAGGTTACTTCACTGGCTAGCATATAGCCGGCACCGCGCACCGTCTTAAGCA
This sequence comes from Acidiferrobacteraceae bacterium, assembly GCA_018698075.1. Lineage (GTDB taxonomy): Bacteria > Pseudomonadota > Gammaproteobacteria > Arenicellales > UBA868 > UBA868. The sequence continues at coordinate 9,579 of JABINT010000092.1, read as the reverse complement.
GTTGTTTGCCATCAGTTACGCCATTTGATAGTCGGCGCCGCAGATGACCGATACGCACATCTATGGTTCGGTCGAAAGGCATTGCGGGCCGACAAATGGTCTGCGTGAACAAAATGGTCACTCAGCAGCACAACAATAGCTCCGGCGTCCGGCAGTCGATCAACAAACTCTTCCAAAGCTTGCCGCGTTTTTAGGTGATCCATGTCGCGACCGGAAACAACGGTAAAACCTATGTTTCTAAGCTTGGTCTCAGAATTTAGCGCCGTCTCGGCCTCGTACATCCATCCCGCGTGACGGTAAGATTTGTTCCCGATTACCAGTGACAAATCCTGAGCGAAAAGCGGAAGCGAAATCAGGAATAAAAGAGCAGGTGCTGCGAATAGGCTTTTGAAAAATTGCGGCATGAACACCCCCTCGCTATTCATAGCTCCTTTGATCTTCGATGACTTTGCCATCGTTAGGCAAAGAGCCTGGCTTCATGACTATCACAGTGCCACGCATTTTCAGAGTTTCAAGTACGCTTGCCTCAATATCCTGTGAACCTTGCTTCTCACTTTCAACCTGAACAGTCATGATATCGCTCTCGTTTTCACGGCTGACGATCACACGTGCCTTGGTTATTGAGTCGTTTTTAGCAACCAAAGCTGCGACCTGCTCGGGCCGAACGAACATACCCTTAATTTTAGTTGTCTGGTCCGCGCGGCCCATCCAGCCCTTTATCCGCATATTCGTTCGTCCGCAGGGACTTTGCCCGGGTAGAACCGCCGACATATCGCCGGTTGCAAATCTGATAAGGGGGTAATCCGTGTTGAGTGTTGTCACTAGTACTTCGCCAACGTCGCCCTCAGCGACTGGGTTTCCAGTGCCCGGCGTCACAATCTCAATAACAACGCCTTCGTCAACGATCATGCCCTCCATTGCAGAGGACTCGTAGGCAATATTGCCAACATCTGCCGTAGCATAACACTGAAGACACCTAATACCCCGATCAGCATATTCCTGACGCAGCGACGGAAATAACGCGCCTCCGCCGACGCCTGCCTTAGTGATCCCTGAAAGGTCAACACCCATCTCATCGGCGCGGTCCAGGATTGTTTTTAGATAATCCGGTGTGCCGGCATAGGCTGTAACACTTAATGCACGCGCTGCTCGCACCTGCAATTCGGTTTGCCCTGTACCCGCCGGAAATACTGTTGCCCCTATGGCATGCGCCCCGCTTTCGAAAATCATGCCAGCAGGCGTCATGTGATATGAAAAGCAGTTCTGAACAATGTCGTTTTCGGTTACGCCACACGCGTTCAAGAACCGTGCCATTCGCCACCAGTCGTCAGATATTTCTCCAGGCTCATAGATTGGACCCGGAGACTGAAACACGTGTCGAAATTTGTTAGCAGGCTTTGTTGTAAAACCTCCAAATGGCGGGTTTTTTGATTGGGCCTGGCCAATGTCAGATTTGCGCAAAACTGGCAATTTGGCCAAATCGGCTGCGGACAAAATACCGCGTGGGGAAACACCTTTTAAATGATCTGAAAAACCTGTGGCACGTGCCTGAGCTAAAGCGATTTGCTGGGGTAACGCCATCGCAATGTCCTGATCCCGCTGATCAGAAGATCGTCCTTCCAGATCGTTTAGAAAATCCGACATTCAGTTCGTTCCCAAATCAATTCCGAGCTTTCGCAACTGCGTTTTCCTTGCATTTTTCCGGCCCATTAACGGCCCATAAATTATGTCCTAATTTAGCCAGCGCTTGCGGCGCCGATACGACCGTGTGTCACGAAATGACTTCCGACCTTCATCCGAGATGCCAAGATAAAATTCCTTAACGTCAGGATTTTGGGCCAACTCCTCCGCCGGTCCATCCATAACCACGCGTCCGCTCTCCAAAATATAGCCGTGGTGGGCATAACGCAGTGCCACGCTGGTATTTTGCTCGGCTAACAGGAAGGACACTTTTTCTTTTTCGTTGAGGTCCTTGATGATATCAAAAATCTCTTCAACAAGCTGTGGCGCCAGGCCCATAGACGGCTCATCTAGTAAAATCGTCTCTGGGCGGCTCATCAGCGCGCGACCAACGGCACACATCTGCTGTTCGCCACCGGAGATATACCCGGCAAGACTTTTCCGCCTTTCTTTGAGGCGAGGAAAATATGAATAAACCAGATCGATGTCGCTGTTGATAGCACCGCTTCCATCCTTTCGGGTGAATGCACCTGTCAGCAAGTTTTCGTCAATGGTCAGGTGCTCAAAACAATGCCGACCTTCCATCACCTGGACTACACCCTTTTTGACAAGTGCGGCCGGGTTGAGATCAGCAATTGGTTCTCCTCGATACGAAATTACACCTTTGGTAACTTCGCCTCTTTCGGAGTGAAGAAGATTTGAAATGGCCTTTAAAGTAGTTGTTTTCCCAGCGCCGTTGCCGCCCAGAATGGCTGTAATTCCGCCTTCTTGAAGGGAGAGACTGACGCCCTTTAGGGCCAGAATGACGTGATTATAAAGGACTTCAATATTATTCACTTCAAGCAGGCAGTCTTGGCTTGTTTGAGTTTCTTCAGACATACTCATTTCGTGCTTCCATGCTAAAAATGATCGTTCGGGTGGCCAACCCCAATGAAGGGGTTGGCCACTTTTATTGATCCGACTTAGTTACAGGACTGGGTTTTCCAATTAGGCTTGTCTGACACGTACTGATCAGCAGCAGCTTCTAGTTCTGCACGCACCAGATCTGTCATCGGCGCAATCAAATCGGATGTTCTAACCCATTTTGATCCATCCCACTGCTGCATGAAGATCGAACCGCCGCTACCATGGTTTTCGCATGTTGCTTTGATCGGAGCAGTAAAGTCAGCAAGGCCCAGTTCGGCCAGACGCTCAGCAGTAAGATCAAGTGCTTCAAGACCAGCGCGCATTTCTGCGCCGGTAATGTTTGCGTGACCCGCAATTTCCTGCGCAGTGCGAATGGCTTCTGCAACAACAACCGAGTTATAGAGACCACGGTTGTAAAGAACGCTTCCGACTGTGTCGGGATCTGCCTGACTGTTGCCAGGTTCAACAACATACTTAATGACGTCTTGAAGTGCTTGGAAATGCGTGCCCGATGCAGCCATATTAGCTGAACGGTACCCTTTGCCAGCTTCGCCAGCCGGTTTTAGATCAACATCAGCGCCTGACCACCAGTTGCCAATGAAGTGATCCATTGGGTACTTGATTTTGGCCGCTTCTTTGATCGCGGTTGGGTTCATTGCACCCCAGCCCCACATGATCATCCAATCAGGATTTTCTTTACGAACGTTCAGCCAATGCGATGATTGCGTCTGCATTTCTTTACCAGCAACCGGGAACTTCACAACTTCAAAGCCCATGGATTCTGACAGTGATTCCAATAGTGGAATAGGCTCTTTGCCGTATCCAACATCAAGGTAGATAAATCCGACTTTCTTACCTTTGATGCCGCCGTCTTGAGTATCAATAAAGCTGATAATCGAAGACATTTGGTCCCAATAAGACGCAGGATAGTTAAAGGTCCAAGGGAACTTTTCACCTACAGCAACAGCAGAAAGACCGTAGCCCATCGACAGCACCGGAATTTCGTCAACTGGAGCTTTTGGAATAAGCTGAAGCGTAATGCCGGTTGAGTATGGGTTATAAACAAGAGCGCCGTTGCCCTTGGTGGCTTCATAACACTCAACGCCTTTTTGTGAGTTGTAGCTTGTTTCGCACTCTTCAGTGACAATTTTCAGGCCACCAATACCACCGTCGCGCTCGTTAAGCATCGCATAGTAATCAGCCGAGCCATTGGCGATAGGAATACCACCACCGGCAAATGGACCAGTACGATATGTCAGCAACGGTACATATAGCGTTTCTTGCGCGCTTACCGGTGCAATCTGCAGAGTTGATACGATTGCTAGTGCAACCGCCCCTGTCGTTACTTTCTTGAACATTTCTGTTCCTCCCAAGTTATGCAAGCAACCCAACTGTTGCTTGCTTCACGATATTGAAACCAGTCTTGCTTTGTTGGGCCGGGGTGGTTTCATCCCTGACCAATTTTGACAGCAGCCTAATATGGAAAAGGCCACACGCGTAATTTCTGTTTTAACAATGCCCAAATACGGGCCAACCCGTTCGGTTCTATAATAAGGAAAAAGATGATCAGCCCGCCAATAATCATGAAATTGACGTGCTCAACCGTGGCAACCGGAACATCCAGCCCAAGAGCTTTTGGAAATGCTCTGAGAACAACGGGCAACATCCAGATAAAAGCAGCGCCAAGGAACGACCCTTTAATACTGCCAAGCCCACCGATGATGACCATAAACAAAATGAGGAACGAGTGATTGACATCAAAACTTTCAACTTCAGCCGCCCCAAGCCACATAAACACCATCATTGCACCAGCAACGCCCGCGTAAAACGAAGAAACTGCAAAAGCCGATAATTTGGCATAAAGTGGACGAACCCCCATGAGTTCGGCTGCAATATCCATGTCACGGATCATCATCCACGACCTGCCAATTCGGCCATGAATAAGGTTAGAGGCAATCCAGGTCATCGCAACAACGATACTCAAAACAACCAGATACTGAGTGACCGCGGCGGCCTCTGGTCCTGTGACAATTACATTAAAAACTTCACGCCGAGGAACTTCGATCGCACCTGACGTGTTGTAGTTGTAAAGCCACTCAATGCGAATAAAGCACCACTCCAAAAAGAACTGGGCAGCAAGGGTTGTCACCACAAGGTAAAATCCCTTGATCCGTAACGACGGCAGGCCAAATACCATGCCGATGGCCGCACTGAAAAACCCTGAAATTACTATGAGAAAAATAACGTTGGTGTCGGGAAATATGGTGACCAGCTTATAACAGGAGTAGGCTCCAACTCCCATAAACGCGCCTGTTCCAAGCGATATTTGCCCTGTGAAGCCAGTTAAAATATTCAATCCGATGGCTGCCAGCGCAAAGATCAAAAACGGGATCATCATGGAGTTTATGAAAAAATCTGACCCAAAAGCCGGAATGACGATAAAGGCGACAAACAAGTAAAAAATAATCGCTATCCGATCTTGCAGGATCGGAAAAATAGAGTTGTCGGCTTTGTAATTTGTTTTGAACTGCCCGGTTTCGCGATAAATCATAGCGCTATATCCTCTCGATGATTTTTTCGCCAAACAGGCCTTGGGGTCGGAAAAGCAGGAAGATCAGCGCAATGACATAGGCAAACCAGCCTTCAACACCGCCGCCAAGTAGCCCACCCCAGTAAACTTCAAATATCTTTTCACCAAACCCGATGATCAATCCACCGACGATGGCGCCTGGAACTGAAGTAAATCCGCCTAAAATCAAAACCGGTAGCGCCTTTAAAGCAACAATTTGAAGCGCGAAAGAAACGTCAGAACGCGCACCCCACATGATCCCCGTTGCCAGAGCAACTATGCCGGCTGCAAACCAAACGATCACCCAAATTTGGTTCAACGAAATACCGACGGACAGTGCCGCTTGATGGTCATCCGCAACTGCGCGCAACGCTCGACCGATACGAGATTTGCTGAAAAACAATGCAAGACTGGTGACAAGAATTCCCGCAATGACCACGGCAGCAATGTCGATATGCTGAAAAATCACAATTCCACCTGCAAAATCAACAACGCTGGAACCAGTAGGAAGCCCCAGTTCAGACGTAATCATAGATTTTGTCTCACCACCGAATATGAACTCTCCAAATCCGATTAAAAAATAAGACAGGCCGATCGTCGCCATGAAAAGAATGATGTCGGGCTGATTAACCAGATGTCGCAAAACCAGTCGCTCGACAGAGACCGCCAACGTTCCCATAACTCCAAGAGAAAGGACGAGCGCCAAAAGAGCTGGCACGCCCGCTTGGTATAGCCCTACCAAAGTAAGTGCAGCGAAAACCACCATGATGCCTTGGGCAAAATTAAATACCCCCGACGCTTTGAATATCAAAACAAAACCCAGAGCAATCAATGCATAGAGGGTGCCGGTAACAAAACCCTCCCAAAGGACCTGAACAAAAAAGTCGGGCATTCCAGCCATTTGAACGAACGGGTCAGCGAAAATATCGTATAAAAGATCCATCAGTGCGCCACCCCCAGATAAGCGTCAATTACATCTTGGTTGGCTTGGACTTCGGCGGGTAGCCCGTCGGCAATTTTTTGACCGTAATCCAGAACAACAACACGGTCAGCGATATCCATCACAACACCCATGTCATGTTCTATCAATGCAATCGTTGTGCCGAACTGGTCGTTCACATCTAAGATAAACCGGCTCATATCTTCTTTTTCTTCAACGTTCATACCTGCCATAGGCTCATCTAGCAGCAAAAGGGACGGCTCAGCGGCAAGTGCCCGCCCGAGCTCGACGCGCTTTTGCAACCCGTACGGCAACCGCCCTACTGGTGTTTTCCGAATGGCTTGAATTTCAAGGAAATCAATGATTTCTTCGACAACCTTTCGATGTTCAAATTCCTCAACTTCCGCCGGGCCAAACCGCAGCATCTGCCAAAAGAAATTCTTCTTCATTTTCAGAGTTCGACCAGCCATAATATTATCTAGTGTGGACATGCCCTCAAACAGCGCAACATTTTGAAATGTGCGGGAAATTCCCTGACTTGCAGCAACATACGGCCGCATTGCCGTCCGGGCTTCACCGCGAAAAACAATCTGTCCCTCTTGAGGATGATAAAAACCGTTAATGACGTTGAGCATCGACGTTTTTCCGGCGCCGTTTGGCCCGATGATCGCGCGGATTTCGCCTTCGTTTATATCAAATGAGATATTCTTAATCGCAGTAACACCACCAAATTTCAAAGAGATGTCTTTGACTTCCATAATCGGTCCGCCAATTGTGCGGCCATCAGCGGTTTGTGTGGATTGGTCTGAACTCATGCTGCTTTGGCCTTTCGCGCAACAACCTCAACATCCCGAATTTGTAGCGTCGCCGAGATTGATCCCTTGCGGCCATCTTCATACGTAACTTCTGTTTCGGTAAAAATTTCTTTAGAGCCGTCGGTCAGCGCCTTGATTAAATCGTTATACTTCTCGCCGATAATCCGTCTTCTGACTTTACGTGTTCGCGTCATCTCGCCATCGTCGGCGTCAAGTTCTTTGTGTAAAACAAGGAATCTGTGCACTTGGCAGCCCGATAACATCGGATCACTGGCGATTGACTGGTTCACCTCTTTGACATGCCCGCTGATGACATCAAGCACACGTTCGTGGCCCGCAAGTTCCTGATAGGAACCGTAAGCAATGTTGTTGCGTTCGGCCCAGTTACCTACGGCCGAAATATCTATGTTGATAAAAGCGGTACAAGAATCTGTATCGGCACCAAACACTACGGCTTCCAGGATATTTGGATAAAACTTCAGTTTGTTCTCAACATATTTTGGTGCGAACAGACTGCCGTCGGCCATTTTCCCTACGTCCTTTGCCCGGTCTATGATACGTAAATGCCCAGTATCGTCTTCAATAAACCCAGCGTCGCCAGTCGCAACCCATCCATCAGGATCTTTCGTTGAGGCCGTACTTTCGGGGTTTTTGAAGTATTCAATAAAGACGCCCGGGGAGCGATAATGAACCTCGCCGTCGTCATCGATTTTAATCTCAACCCCGGGTCCAGGTACGCCAACGGTATCTGGTCTTACTTCACCGTCTGGCTGAAGCGTGATGAATACACTTGCTTCTGTTTGTCCGTACAGTTGCTTTAGATTAATGCCAAGTGACCGGTAAAATTCAAATATTTCCGGACCGATAGCCTCACCCGCCGTGTAACCTACCCGCACGCGGGTCATGCCCATTCTGTTTTTCAGCGGTCCATAAACCAGTATTGTGCCAAGCCGGTATTTCAACCGATCCATAAATCCAACCGGCTTTCCAACCAAAAGATCGGGCCCGACTTTTTTTGCCACATCCATAAAAAATTTGAACATCCGACGTTTCGTTTTGGACGCGTCTTCCATGCGGATCATTACGGCTGTCAGCACGGTTTCAAAAAACCTTGGCGGCGCAAAAAAGTAACTTGGGCCGATTTCCCGCAAGTCATTTTGCATAGTCTCTTCGCTTTCTGGGCAAGAAACGCAAAACCCTGCCCAATAGCACTGGCCTATTGAGAAAATGAAATCTCCGACCCAGGCCATTGGAAGATAAGCCAGAACAGAATCTCCGACTTTCAAATCATCAAATTCAGAGGATGATTTCGCACTTTCAATTATATTGCGATTGGAAAGAACGACACCCTTGGGCTTGCCGGTCGTTCCAGAAGTGTAAAGCATGACGCAAGTCGTGTCATAATTTTGGACTTTCTGGCGTTCTGCCAGCATACTCTGCAGCCTACTTTGATCTTCTTTGCCAAGAGTACGGATGTCTTCAAAAGAATGTAAGTTCCTGTGGTCGTACTTTCGCAGGCCGCGTGGATCCAGATACATAACCTTTTTAATCGATTCAGTCTGACCCGGAATTTCAAAAATCTTGTCAACTTGCTCTTGATTTTCAACAATGACAAACTTGGCGCCGCAATGATCAAGCGTATAGGCCATCTCTTCAGCAACCGCATCTTGATAGAGAGGCACAGGCACCGCACCGACTGACTGAGCCGCAACCATAGACCAATAGAGCGCAGGTCTGTTTTTGCCGACGATCACAATGTGATCCCCGGCTTTGACCCCGATTGCCAACATTCCAAGAGCGATTTCCTCAACATTGGCATGAACTTCCGCCCAGTTCCAACTTTGCCAAATTCCAAACTCTTTTTCTCGACTTGCGGGTTTTTCGCCGAATGTCGTTGCGTTTCGTGCAAGCAGTTTCGGAATTGTATCGAGTTGGGCAGCAAGGGTTGCTGATGTCAATTTATGTCCCCCGGTATTTAGTTTGGAGCAATTCTACGTTGATGCAGAATCGGCACAGACTGCAGTTGACCTTGTGTGAGAGTCAATTTTGTCCCAAGTTTTTCCGAATGGTATCAAATTGTAACAGGCTACTGGATCGGGCATGATTAACTGGTCAAGCGACATAATTCGATGCTAGCGAAGGTTTCAGGGAGCCAATTGTGAAGATAGATGCCGATCAATATTCTGGTTTAAGCGTATAGGAAGTATAAACGCGGTCTTCGATAAATGACCAAGGTATTGGGGGATTGCTGTTGGGGGAGCTGAGGCTGTTAGCGACATGGTCCGGGGAGGATGGGGGCGAAATCATGCACTATGGTTGATGCCTGGAACTGGAGTTCCGGTTGTTTTCTGGCGTCAGACCGAACAAGGCTCTGCTGTATTGAGGAACGACATCTATGGGAGAGCGGGGCAGTTCAGATAGTGTTGAACACCCCGGTCTGGGGCGACGCCCGGGGTTTGGGTAATGCTGCGGGTGCGGTTGCCGGCGCGATGGCGTCCATGTGGGTGAGTATCTTCCGGATGACCTCAGGATCTTCGATGCAGGCGATGACCTTCATGGTAGCGCCGCAGGTCTGGCAAGTCTTGATATCGATGTTGAACACGCGCTTGAGGCGCTGCGCCCAGGTCATGACGACATGGCGTTCGGCGGGTGTCCGTTCTGTAAGAGCA
>JABINT010000168.1 GCA_018698075.1 Acidiferrobacteraceae bacterium | reverse complement strand
GTCTTGCGCCTTAGCGTTTTTTGACTACACGAGCCAATACCGCTCGTTAGCGCTGGATGTCGCCATCTTAAGAGTCAGGCTACTCGATCGCACCCATATTTTCTGCCGGCAAGCGCACCGGAAATTGTGCACGAATAGCCTCATCAAGAGCTGTCGGGATATGTACCGGTCGAGGAGCGCTAAGAATCTGTGCCACTCGTTGGCGGGCATTTTCCAGCAGGTCTGGGCGGCCTTTCTCGTTCCACTCCTTGGGACTCAGGCGATCACTCACCTCGGGGTACACGTAATCGCGTTGCATTAACGCCCTAGTCTGACTGTGCCCCAGAAAATGGCTTGGCCCTCCGATACAGACCTCTCGAATCGCATCTATCGATAGTGACTCTTCGGTCACCTCAATGCCACGAATGGTACGGTTGATGGCACCCAGCATATCGTTGTCAATGACATAACTCTCAAGGCAACAACCCAACAGACTGGCGTGCATTCCCGCAGCCTCGTAGACCAGATTAGTACCGCTGTGTCCGGCTAACACGTTGGTATAGGCCTTCTCGTAACCGGACTGCGCATCTGGCAGTTTGGCATCAGCCATGCCTGCGGCAATGCCTGTGGGCAGATCATAATAGCGCCCCATCTGGCCGCAGGCCGCCATCAGCACTGCCTGCTCACCACTGCCGCCACTCATCGCCCCCGTGCGCAGATCAGAAACAAAAGGCCAGGTGCCAAAAATGCACGGATGGCCCGGTTGAAGCAGATTGACATAGACCAGCCCCCCCAGGACCTCAGCCACTTCCTGCACCACGGCACCCGCCAGTGCTGCAGGGCTGGTAGCACCAGCCTGGCCAGCTGCCAGCAGCAGCACGGGCATACCGTGACGGACGCAAGCTTCTAGCACCCGGCAGGCGTCTTCGGCAAAACGCATTGGCGGAACAACAAAGCAGCACGAGCAACTGACAAAAGGTCGTTCACGCCACGCCTGCTCGCTGCCAGCGATCATTTCCAGCATTTGCATAGCCTGGTCGACATGTGCGGGTTCCACAAAACTGGTACCCACATGTTTACGGGTACCGGCAACCGCCGCGTAACATGTATTGAAATCCATCTCGGCCGGGTCTTCGATATCGCGCAACACCATGGAGCGTTGAAAAAAATGAATATGCTCCATCTGGTCAACAATGCGCGCGGCATCGTATAGGTCCTGAGCTGTGGATTCGCGGTACTCGCGCTTGACCGTATCGACCACATGCACGGCCGCACCCGCAGTGCCGAAATAGGTACGACTGCCACTCAGATGCAGATCGAAACGGGAATCCTGCGCGTATAGCGTGATATTGCGTGCGCAGCGGGCCAAGGTATCTTCGATTAGCGAGCGGGGAAAAAGTAACCGGCCATCGTCCGTCAACGAGCCGCCGGCCTGAGTCACCAGTTCAACGCAAGAGGGCAAGGCATTGGCGAAGCCGATAGTCTCAAGGACCTCGAGCGCCGCTTCGTGGATACGGCTGACCTCATCCTGAGTTAACGGCTGATAGCGCCCGCCAGACAGTCCCGGGCGCACTGGTTTTTCGTCTTCGGGTATCGGTGCCGCACGCAACGCCTGTCGTGCTGTCCTGCCACCCATCCGGTTGGACTTTCCTGTCATCTTTGCCCCCTGCTACTCGGCTCGATGCATCCTACTTTAATCAGAACTCTCAGCCTGACGGCCACGTTTGTCTGCACGCAGCAATGTGGTCGCCATTTCATCACCTCTGAGCATGACCCGTTGATACGTCGGCAATACTTCAAAACCAGAGTGGGCTCCGGGCTCCACAACACCCTCACTCAGGAGTAGGCCACTGTGGCCTGCATTCATAGCCAAGCGTATCGTCTCGGCATTGTAGTCGCCGTTTCCCCCGAAGGGAACGGAGAAAATTGAAGTTTTCTGTATCTCCGGCAAGTTGTTCAGAAAGCGCCAGTTCTCATCGATTTCGCGCCACTGGTCAGCTTCGTTTAGCGATGCCATTACGTAATGGTTAAGGCTGTGACTGCCATAGCTCAACAGCGGATGAGCTAGCAATCCCGCACTGGTAGGCGTATAGATTCTCTGAAGATCGGCTGGCAACTCGATTTCTGTCAGGAAATCATCTAAAGCACTCTCAACCACACGACTATTGTTCCGCGGATCTTTGGTATAGCGATAAAAAGGCTGATCAGGGTTGCGAAAGAATTTGTCGGAGTAACGATGCTCAAACTCGGCGACCCGACTGGTATTGATAATAAAACGTATCTTGTCCCGCCAGAAAATACCGCCGTCCATGAAGGCACGGTTAACAAAAATCGTGAGCGGTATCTGTAACGCTTCGAAAACACCCAGCGCTTCATCGGTAATACAGCGATACCCGTCATCCGCGGTAACAGCGGCCAACCCAGTGCGATCTAGTGCCATGCAATATTCGTCGAGCGGCAAGAATCGAAAATAACGAGAAAGCGTTTCTAACTGGCGGAACAGAAGTCCAGGCGTCACATTGTGCAGGCCTTTCGCAAGCGCGACTGGTGGTGAACTGAAAGTGCCGTGGTAAAGCAGCACTATACCCACACGCTTTGCCAGTTCCTCCAGGGTCTGCTGCTCAGTACTCATCAGTATCTGCCATCCTCCAAGCCAATCAAATTTTGCCCTACGCGAGCCCAGTAGCTAAAGGCTAAACTACGAGGACCATTTCAGGCAAAACAAAAATGTCAGTTTCAACTACTCAATTTCACCTGGGCGCGCAGGAGATTCTCAAAACTGTGCAATTCGGCCCCCTGGTCGATGCCCTTGAAGCTATGCACCGCGAGGCTCCAGCCGACGTGAGGGATATGCTGCTGGAACAAGCTGGCTCTAAGGAAACGGACTATTGCCTGATCAGGGCTGCCTGGCAACGCGGCGAGGCCTTGGGGGTCAAGATCGCGAGCGTCTTCCCCGAAAACCAGGCACTTGAGCTTCCGGCTATCCACGCGGCCTACATTCTTTTCGATGGAACTACTGGAGTGCCTTTGCAGTCTATTGACGGTACTGCACTGACTTATCTTAAGACCGCGGCCGACTCGGCGTTGGGCTCACGACTGCTGGCACGGCCTGACTGCCGGCGCCTGCTGATGGTTGGCGCGGGCGCCATGGCGCCTTACCTCATCGAGGCACATTGCACGGTCCACCCAGGTATCGACAACATCCGGATCTGGAACCGCTCACCCGCCCGGCGCGATGCGCTAATCGAGACACTGGGTGCTGACCGGCCAGTGGAAGCCGCTGATAACCTCGCCGAGGCAGTGGCCTGGGCCGACATTGTCTGTTGCGCCACCATGACAACAGACCCATTGATTCGTGGCGAATGGCTGAGCCAAGGTGCCCATCTCGATCTGGTTGGCGCTTTTCGAAAAGACATGCGCGAAGCGGATGACGAAACACTACGCCAAGGGAGACTGTTCGTGGACTCACGCCAAACCACTATCGGCGAGATCGGCGAACTGCTTATCCCAATGAACACCGGAGTCATAGCGAAAGAAGACGTGCTTGCCGACCTTTATCAGTTGTGCGCCGGCCATCCGGGGCGCGGTACTCCAACTGAAATCACGATATACAAAAATGGCGGAGGCGGCCATCTGGACCTGATGACCGCACGCCACATCCGCGAACGCTGTACCTAACCCTGGGCCGGCAGGCATGAGAATGTTCTCAGTTCTCGCTAGCCCGAGCCTCATTGTCCGAATCAGTTATCGCCTGGAGCACTTCCTGGCGCGTGTCTAGCAACAAGTTATCATAGTTATTCTGTGCAGCCTTGCAGACATCCAGATTTCCGGTAAACCGATCAAATAAACCCTGCGCCACAATTGAAATCCCCGCCGTTGCCGCCGCCAGGCCCCATGTGGCGCCTGTCTTCAATAAACCTTCCGGGTCGGCCTCGATACGGGGCTGGGTCAGCGTACCGCCCACACGGTAAAAATTAGTCAGGCTTGCGGCCGACACGCCAAAGCCTTTGAGCGCCTTTGGTTGAATGGCCAGCACAATACTCTCATCATCAAAATGAATTCCGCCCCGTACCAGATAGACTACCTCCGGTGTTTTTATCACGATGGTTTCGCGTGAGATCGCTGCGCCGTCGATTACGCGAAAGCCGATCAGGCCACACTGGACATCATGGTATTC
>JABINT010000187.1 GCA_018698075.1 Acidiferrobacteraceae bacterium | reverse complement strand
CTCGTCAACCCCGCCAGTGGGAGGGTAAAACAATGCGCTCCAATGCCATTGTGCGGGTATTCGTGTTTCTGCTGGTGGTGCTGGGTACTTACATGTGGATTGGGCAGGCGATCACTGCAATGACTGGCGGTGAACGAAAAGCGGCCAGCGTGGTCGAAGTCACGCCGGAAGGAGGTGAAGCGATTTTCTGGGGTAAGGGCCGATGCTTTACCTGTCACAGCCTGGGTGGGGAAGGAAGCGCGGTACGTTGCCCCAATCTTGGCCAGTTTGGTGAGAAGTTCCCATTGCCGATTGGCGCCCGGGCTGAACAGCGCGCCAAGGAGCGTTCCGAAGAAACAGGCACTCACTATAGTAGTACCGATTACCTGGTGGAGAGTCTGGCCAAGCCCGACGCTTACCTGGTGGAAGGCTACAAAAATGAGATGGCGATCGTTTATGCACCACCGATCTCGCTGAACCTCAAGGAGATCAAGGCGGTAATTGCTTACCTGCAGAGTCAGGGCGGCGATCTGGATCTGGATAACATCGAAAACCCGGGTGAACTGGCCCAGAGTTACTACGCCCGGATCGCCGCGGCGAGCGCAGCTGGTGGCGGCGATCCGGGAAACGGCGAGGAGATGTTCGCCGATACCTGCTCTGATTGCCATAGCATCGCCGGCGACGGCGGTGACATCGGTCCCGACCTTTCCCGTATCGGTGAAAAGGGCCTGAAGTTCATTTCCCAATCCATCCTCCGCCCGGCGCGAAAGATCAGCGATGGCTATGAGACCTGGGTGGTAGTGACCAAGTCAGATGAACGAAAGCATGTCGGCCTCAAATCTGGAGATACGCCCGCGGAGGTGCAGATCACTAAGGCAACGGGCGAGGTAGCGGTAATACCTCGCGACGATATCCGCGAGATCAAGCAGGACGAAGGCGCCAGCGTCATGCCCAATGATCTGACTGAAATGCTCACTGTGAAGGACTTTCAGGACGTGCTGGCCTACCTGATGATGCAAAAAGGTGACGAGGCCTCTGCCAAGGAAGCAGCACAATGAAAAAGCCCCCAACCTTTCGCTTCTGGACGATCGTATTGACCCTGGTGTTGATCTACGCTCTGGTGAAGTGGGGCATCCCGGCACTATCCCGGGAGATCACTGGGATGCCATTCCCGCTGACGGTACCAGGCACGCTGATGTTCATTTATATGTTGTTGACGATCATCGCCTTGTTTTTACTGGTCACTTTCTCCGAGGAGCACCTGGCGGAATTTCTTTATCCCATCCAGCGGTTTTTGCGCGGCGAGTACGGCCGGACAACGCGGACTCTGGGACTGGTGGTAGTGCCGGCGCTGATCGGCTGGCAGGTATACGATGTCACTATACCCAAGGTGCAACAGCCTTCGTCGCTGCGCATCCAGCATCCCTCGTCAAATTTCCCCAAAAAGAATGAGGATCTGAAGAACCCCTTTGCCAGCCCATCCGACGCCGAGGTCGACGCATTTATTGAGCAGGCTCAGGCTAACGAGGTCGGATTTATCCCCCAGCTGGAGGCAGACCTGGACAGCTGGGCTGAATACACCGAGCCCGATCACATGCTCGAGGCCATCCCGACAGCGCCGATGCGCGCCTTCTTGCGAGACTTGGGGGCGGGTAGTGTCAACCGTGATTCGGCCCGCGCAGCGCTGATGGAAAAACACCTGTTTGAGGGTCGGGCCCTATATTCGATGAACTGTCGGCCCTGCCACGGCGACAGTGTGGCCGGTGACGGGCCGATGGCCGACGGGTTCAAACTGCGCCCAATCAATTTCACTGACAATGGCACTATCGAAACAATCGTCGAAGGTTACACTTTCTGGCGTGTCAGCAACGGCGGACCCGGGTTGCCAACCGAGGCGACACCGTGGGATTCGGCGATGCCGGTATGGAAGTTGAATCTCAGCGAAGAAGAGCGTTGGAAGATCATTCTTGCGGAATACGATCTGGCACAGAAAACCCCACGTATACCGGAGTCGCACTGATGAAATGTCGCGTGGCCACAATCTTTACCCTATTGATTTTGAACTGGGGGGTTGCGGTGGGGGCATCCGCACCAAGTGGACCCAGGCCAGAGGCGACCGACGCCAGTCTTAACCAGGGCGCAGAGATTTATTTGCGCCGCTGCAGTTTCTGCCACGGCCTGCTCGGGGATGGAAATGGCCCGGCCGCAGATTTTCTGGACCCCCGGCCACGGGATTTCACTCTTGGCACCTTCAAGTTCCGCACCACACAAAGTGGCGAACTGCCGCGCGATGAGGATCTGTTCCGAACGATCAGCCGGGGTCTGTCGGGTACCGCCATGCAGGCGTTTGACAGCGATTTAATTAAAAACGGGCTGAGCGAAAATGAACGTTGGGCCGTGATCGATTACATCAAGACCTTCGCTATTGAATTTGATGACCCCGAACTTGATCCGGTCAAGAATGACCTGGTAGTGGCACTGCCATCCGAGCGTCCGGCGTACAGCGAAGCACTGGTAGCCAAGGGCAAAGAGGTGTTTGAGCACGCGAAGTGCTGGGAATGCCACGGCAAACTGGGCCGCGGCGACGGCCAGAAATCCTTCGATCGAACCGATGACTGGGGCTTCCCAATCCGAATCCGTAACGTGACCCACCCGTGGAAAATCAAGGCGGGCAGCGAGGCGGAGGATATCTACATGCGTTTCTCGACCGGCATAAACGGTACACCCATGCCCTCATTTGCTGATGCGCTGAGCGAGCAAGAACGTTGGGCCCTGGCTAATTTCATCAAGTCACTTCAACATCAACTGACGAACCATCAAGTGCTCAGGGCATTGGAGATCGAAGGGAAGATTTCTCAGGATCCCGGGGAGGCAAACTGGCTCGCCGCCGAGTCGATGGACGTCCGCTTGACCGGGCAGGTCGTTGCAGCACCACGATGGCAGAACCCAAGTATCGAACTGGTCACCGTTCGCGCGTTGTATAACCTTGAGGAAATCGCCTTTCTGATTGAATGGGACGACCCGTTTAAAGATGAGCTTCACCAAAGTGGAATCGAATTCGATCCACAAGAAATCTCACGTATGGGCGCTTTCAATTCTTATGTTGCCGCCAACGATGTGGTGCCACGGCAACTGGAGACTTTCAGAGACGCGATAGCATTGCAGTTCCCGGTGAAGCTGCCAGAGGGAACCAAGAAGCCCCATTTCTTTCGCGGTGACTCCTCAAATCCCGTCCATCTGTGGCAATGGCGCTCGGACGGGGTAGAGAATTCGGCGCAGGCAGTGCAGGAAAGTAACGCGCGCGGCTGGAAACAACCTGCCAAGGTGCAACCTGGCGAGAACCAGCAGGTCGATGCGGTAGCGAGTTGGAACCAGGGTCGCTGGAGTGTGATTATGCGCCGCCCCCTCCTGACCGACGATCGCAATGATATCCAGTTCGTCAAGGGCCGGTTTATTCCCCTTGCCCTGAATGCCTGGGATGGTTCCAACGGCGAGCACGGCCTCATTATGAGCCTTTCTACCTGGCATAGCGTCATTCTGGAAGCGCCGGTACCGATAAAGATCTACCTCTACACCCTGCTGGCAGTTGTCGCCAGTGGTGCGCTCGGCCTATGGCTGGTCCGCAAAGAACGCCGGCGTGTGGCAGCGGTGGGGTAAGGAGTAAGAAGAAGGGAAATGATTCCAAATAGCAAGAGGACAGTTAGGATGAAAACAGGAGTAAGTGTATTCCCCGCGCTGGTTCTGTTGGTGATGACCAGTTCCCTCGCCCAGGCCGACGCTGCGGCGGGTCAGGCGGCGTTTGAATCCAACGGTTGCCAGTCGTGTCACTACACGCAAGGGCCTGCTACTGAGAAAACTATTGCGGATCAGCTTGCCAAGAAAGGCCCCGAACTGTGGTATGCCGGCAGTAAGTTTCAGCGACCGTGGCTCGAGGCCTGGTTGGCAGATCCACAGCCAATCCGATCAATGAAATTTAACTCGGTCATGGAGCCTAACCCGGGTGGGCACGCGGTGTTGAGCGCCGACCAGGTTGGTCCGGTGGCCGACTATCTTATGAGCCTTAGATCTGACATGGTTGTGGACGGTGCAGTGAAGGTGAAAAAGAAGAACCTGAAGGGCAAGTTAATCTTTATTAAAAAGATGCCGTGTAGTGGTTGTCACCAGTTCCCCACCAAGAAAAAATTCTCCGGCGGGTTATCCGGCCCTTCACTCATCGGTGCCGGGGAAAGGCTTAACCCGGACTGGATATTGGCCTACCTTCGCGAGCCGAAGGTATTCAAACCGGTCAAGATGATGCCGGTGTTCGTCGGAGTCCTGAGTGATAAGGATATGAAGAACGTGGCAGCGCACGTCGCGACGTTCAAGTAATTGATTACGCGGAGAATAAACATGACCAGACTATTTCTGATCGCTCTACTGATAGTGGCCCTGGGCCCTGTCTTCACTGGGGCTGCACAGGCAGCGGATGGTAAAGCGTTATTCGGGTTCTATTGTGCGCAGTGCCATGGCACCGAGGGTGAGGGTGATGGCCCTAACGTTACCGGGGATTTTCCGGTTGATCCCAGAAACTTCACGGAGACGGCCGAGATGGAGAAGATCTCCGACGCAGATATTCGCAATGTCATCATCGATGGTGGGCCGATCGCTGACAAGTCGCCGATGATGCCACCGTGGGGTAAAACCCTGACGGACGCCGAGATTGAAGCCCTGGTGGGATACCTGCGCCAGTTGTGTAACTGCACCGGCAAGACAGGTTAGCCCGGCGGTCTCAACACCATGAAGCTTTGGAAAAAGCGTCTGGCGAACGGCGTGATCCTTTCTGGCATGGGCATTAACCTGGTAGTGATTGTATTGATTCTCTATTTTTACGTTCTGTAATCGGGGCCTGCAAACGGATACGACAGTGGCAGACTCACCAACCGCAACCAGCTCTGGCCCCCTACCGATCACCTGCTGGGCCGGGCCTGCCGTGTTTATCGCGGTTGCGATCACTGTGCTTGCGTTTTTCTGGTGGTTCCTTAGTAGCCCGTCGGCAGCGCCCGAAGATCAGGCTCTGCAGGTAGAAACCCTGCGCGAGCAATTGGCGCCGGTCGGCAAGATGCTGGTCACCAAAGCAGAGCCCGGAACCGGCGTCGCCAATGTGATCGTGGGGGGTGAAGCTGTTTACCAGAGTGCTTGCGCGGTGTGCCACGCCACGGGCATTGCCGGTGCCCCGCAACTGGGCGACCAGGAGTTGTGGCGGGATCGGGCTGCAGCCGGGGTCGAAGCACTCTATGGCAATGCAATTAACGGCTTCCAGGGTGCGACCGGGGTTATGCCCCCTCGAGGCGGCAACGCTGCCCTGAACAAGGCTGAAGTTCGTTCCGCGGTCGATTACATGCTGGCGGCACTGCAATGAAACAGTGGCTGCGCACATGGCAATTACGGGTGTCGGGAACTCAACGGGCGAGCCCCGGAGAAGAAAATGAATAGTGCACCACTATGGTTTGTCCTTACGTTGGTAGCCTGCGCGCTGGCGTTTCTAGGTCTCGATCTTGCGGTCATGAAGTTAAACGGATTGACCCTTTTCTTTCAGCCATGAAAGGCGTGGGTGACTCAAAAAGAATGATCAACGGCCATATGCTTTATTGCAACGCGAAGAATCCCTTTGGCTCGAGTTCTGTTCGAAGCCTGCTTGGCTTCATGGTCCTCGCGTTCGCTATGGTACTCGGGGGGTCAACTGACCTGCTGGCAGCTGCGGTTGATGCCGCGCCTGGAGCAGTGCAGGGGGCAGCGGACACCGTCCCATCGGGTATTAGCGCACCGGACCTGACCGCGACCGACTATCCGACGGTGCCGGGGGTCAACAGCCGGGTTACGGTCTGGTTGGTCGCCCAATTGCACCTGTGGTTTGCCGCTTTTGTACTTGCAGTGCCGATCTTTGTTTTCATCATCGAGGCTATCGGGATGAAAACGCGAGATCAGCGTTACGACGATATGGCATACGAATTCATCAAGATCAGTATTACTGCGTACTCGTTAACTGCGATCTTGGGCGGCCTGTTGCTGTTCAGCCTGATCGTGTTTTACCCGCACCTGTTTTCCTATCTCAGTGAGATTTTTGGCGAGAGTATGTTTTATTACGCGTTGGCGTTTTTCGCTGAGAGCGCGGCTCTGTATTTGTATTACTACGGCTGGCATTGGTTGCAGGGTGGGTTCCGCAAGTGGCTGCACCTTAGTATCGGGTTAGTGCTGAATGCGGTCGGCACCACCTTGATGTTTCTGGCTAATGGCTGGGTAACCTTCATGATGAGTCCCGCTGGCATTGATCCAGCCGGCGTGTTTTCCGGAGACACCTGGGTCGCGATGCATAACTATCTGTGGAATCCGATCAATCTGCACCGGTTCATTGCCAACATTGCCTATGGCGGATCCATTGTTGGCGCCTATGCCGCTTTTCGTTTTCTCAGCGCGGGACGCCCGGAGGAACGGGCGCACTACGACTGGATGGGATACAACGCCAACTTTATCGCCATCCTGGCACTGCTGCCGCTACCGTTCGCGGGTTATTATCTTGCGGCAGAGATCTATGCTTATAGTCAGCAGATGGGCATCACCTTGATGGGTGGTATTTTTGCCTGGCTGTTTATTATCCAGGCTGTGTTGATCGGCACCCTGTTTTTGTCTGCTAATTATTACCTCTGGTGCGGCATGGGCCGCAGTGATGGAGCGGCCCGCTACAACGGCTACATCAAGTATCTGGCGATCGCGATTATCGGAAGCTTTCTGGTCTGGTTCACTCCGCACACTCTGGTATTAACCAACGAGGAACTGAAGGCGCTCGGTGGGCCTTACCACAAATATCTAGGCCCTCTGGGAATCATGCCGGCGAAAAACACAGCCGTGAATATCATGATTCTGTTTACGGCGCTCAGTTTCCTTTTTTACCGCCGCTCAAACCGGATCGCCACGGTAACCTGGGTCAATGCGGGTAATGCGGCTCAGTTGGCGCTCTATACGACCGGCATAGCGAATCTGCTGTTTCTGGGGATCTACCACGGGTACTTCACCAACACCGTGTACAAAGTGGCGGCTTCGATTCCACAGGTGATGACGACTTTAATCATCATTGTGGTGAGTATCACACTGGACTCGCTGATGTACCGCGGGTCGCGCGAGGTTGCGCCCCTGAATTGGGGCAGAGTGCCCAATCGGGCTCAGTACGCTCTATTCCTGCTGGCCGTGGCATTCACCTGGCTGATGGGGCTGATGGGGTACATCCGATCCGGGATTCGCCAGCACTGGCACGTGACTGATGTCTTTCGCGATGCCTCGCCGGATGCTTACACACCAACACTGGGTTATGCCGCCAACATCGTTTCAATTGGCACTATTCTGTTCATGGTCCTGGTGATATTTGTTTTCTGGCTGAGTCAAATCAGCAGTCGGCGGACTGATGCCCGGGGTTACTGGAAAGGAGTCCAGGGCGGATGAAGCATTTCCTCAAAGTTATGATATTCAGCTTACTGATGATCGGGTTCTTCGCTGGATTTTCCAACTATGGCATACCGGAGATCAAACCAGCACCCCCT
>JABINT010000140.1 GCA_018698075.1 Acidiferrobacteraceae bacterium | reverse complement strand
TGCCTGCCACCGCCCAGTTCCGGTAGGGCTGTTGCGAGCGCCCGCCAGGCTGCCGCACGGCCTGCCTGATCACCGTCAAAACAGAAGATGATCGAGGGTGCGAGGCGAAACAACCGTTGCAGGTGAGCGGTTGTGGTTGCAGTACCCAGTGTGGCGACTACGTTGTCGATGCCGTACTGGGCCAGGGCAACTACATCCATATATCCCTCGACCACCAGCGCATGGCCTTGCTGAGCGATCGGCGAGCGGGCCCGGTGTAGGTTGTACAGTTCCGAGCCTTTATGAAAGACCGGCGTTTCGGGTGAGTTGAGGTATTTGGGTTCGCCATCACCGATGATGCGTCCACCAAAAGCGACCACTCGGCCTTTACTGTCATGAATTGGAAAAATGACCCGGGAGCGAAAACGGTCGTAGTAGCCTCCGGACTGTCGAGTTGCGACCAGGCCTGCCCGCGCCATGATCTCCAGTGCTTTGACATCATCGGCTGCAGTTTGAGCCAGATTATCCCAACCGGGTGGGGCGAACCCCAAATCAAAAAGCGCTGCGATCTCCCCAGTGAGTCCGCGTTCTTTCAGGTAGGCAATTACTTCGGCTGACCCTTCATGGCTGCGCAACTGTTCTTTGAAAAAACGATTTGCCTTAGATAAAGACTCGAGCAGGGCCGGCGTGACGGTATCCGGGGCACGCTCCGGGCCGGTATCAGGCATTTCCAGGCCTGCAGATTGGGCCAGTTCTTCAATCGCCTCGACAAAACTCAACCGGTCGAACTCCATCAAAAAGCCAATGGCACTGCCGTTGGCGTTGCAGCCGAAGCAGTGGTAGAACTGTTTTGTTGAACTGACCGTAAACGAGGGGGTATTCTCGTTGTGAAAAGGGCAGCAGGCCTTAAAATCTTTGCCGCCCTTTTTCAAAGGAACGCGCTGGTCTATCACCTCGACGATGTCGATGCGCGCGAGCAGTTCGTCGATAAATTCCCGGGGAATTTTGCCGCTCATCGTCTCTCATGCCTCATTGATCAGCAGGATATTAGCATTCAGGTTTTTGCCGACCTTATTCCTTGAGTCGTAGCCTTTCACCCGGGTAGACTCCCCGGTCTGTGAGGTGAAGCGCCCAAGGTAGATTTAAAGATGAGCACTATTTCAACCCAAGCCACGCCTTTGCCTGAAAGCCGACGTATCCCCCCCGACCGGGCTGTGGCGTCCTGGTTGCTGGCATGCTGCGCTCTGGTTTTCTGCATGGTGGTCCTGGGGGGCGTGACTCGCCTAACCGACTCTGGCCTATCGATGGTGCGATGGGAGCCCGCATCCGGGATATTGCCTCCGCTCAGCCAGAGTGCCTGGGAGGATGAATTTGATCATTACCGCGAGTACCCAGAGTACCGCAAGGTCAATACTGGAATATCGCTGGCCGAGTTCAAAACCATTTTCTACTTTGAGTACGCTCACCGGGTACTGGGCCGGTCCATCGGCTTGGTGTTCGCATTGGGGTTTGCCTATTTTCTCTGGCGCCGGCGCTTGCCGCCAGCACTGGCACCGCATCTGATCGTCATGTTCGCCCTGGGAGGGCTGCAGGGGCTGCTCGGGTGGTACATGGTGAAAAGCGGGCTGATCGACGTGCCACAGGTTAGCCAGTATCGCCTGGTGGCCCATCTTGGTGCCGCCATTTTGATCTACCTTTATATGCTCTGGGTGGCATTTGGCCTGCTTGAGCATCGCCCGGCACCTGCGGTAGCGACTGCTATTCGCCGTGCAGCCACGGGTTTGGGATTGCTGGCATTGATCACGGTGTTGTCGGGTGGTTTCGTTGCTGGCCTCAAAGCCGGACACGCCTTCAATACCTTCCCCCTGATGGCAGGTCAATGGATTCCGCCGGGTTATATCGTGCTTGATCCTGTGTGGCACAACTTTTTTGAGAACATACCCACTGTGCAGTTCAATCATCGGCTGCTGGCGATCTCCACCTTCATTCTGGCTCTTGTTTTGGCTTTTCGGATCGTTCGCGATCCGCAGTTAGAAGGTCAGCGTGGGCCGGCACTGTGGCTGGCAGGGGTCGCGACGGTTCAGGTGGCACTGGGTATCAGTACACTGCTGATGCACGTGCCGGTAGCTCTGGCGGCAGCCCATCAGGGTATGGCGCTTGGGTTACTCAGCGTCATACTGTACCTAATCTTTAAGTTGCGGCATTCGGTTGGCCGCTGAGGATGGCTGAGAGAGTCTTAGGGCGAGAGTTTCTGTTTGATAGCGCTACTCACAGCGCCCATATCAGCGCGGCCCTGAACACGGGGTTTGAGCCAGCCCATGACTTTACCCATATCGCGCACGCTTTGTGCATCAGTTTCAGTCAGAGCCTTATTGATTAATTCGGCAAGTTCACCTTCGGCAAGTTGTTCCGGTAGGTAGGTTTCCAGCACCGCCAGCATGGCAGCTTCTTTTTGAACCAGGTCGTCTCGCGCTCCTTGCTCAAATTGGGCAATGGAATCGCGCCCTTGCTTGATCATTTTCTGGATCACTGCCAGGACTTCTTCATCGCCAAGTTCGACACGCTCATCGATTTCGCGACGCTGAATAGCAGCGCGCAGCAGGCGAATGGCGTCAAGCCGTACGGATTCCCTGGCACGCATCGCCTCTTTCATCTCGGCGACGATGCGCTCTTTGAGCGTGGTCACAAAAAAACTGGGGATTAACTAGGGCGTAGGGGGCAGACTTAATGAGCGCGCATCCGCGAGGGGTTCTGACGGGCCAGGCGCTTCTTTTCACGCTTCTCGGCCGCCGCGCCGTCACGTTTGCGTACGGTAGTTGGCTTCTCGTAGTGCTCGCGACTGCGTGATTCGGTAAAGACACCGGCCTTTTCGCAGGCACGGCGGAAACGTCGTAGGGCGACGTCAAACGGCTCATCCGGCCGAACTTTCACTGAAGGCATAGACTGCTCTCCGGGCAATCAAAAAGGTCGCGTATTCTACTCAGAAAATGCGCAAAAGTACATGCCATGCCCTGATCTTGTGAGCGCATGCTAGAGGGAGAAATTTTCGTCAAAGGGTTCCTCACCTTCTACCACCGGCAAGCTGAGTGCATTACCCCAGTGTCCCCAGCCACCGTTGTACAGGCGAACATCCGGGTAGCCCAGGTATTTCAGCTGCATATACGCAAGGCTCATGCGAAAGCCGTCATGGCAGTAGGCATAAATGGTTTGCTCGCGCGGGACTGCGCTATATACCGTGGCCAGGGCCTCGTCAGCCAGCCAGATTTGTGACTCTGCGTCAGTGCCGTCCAGGCTGACGACATTAATGGCGCCGGGCACGTGGCCGCCGCGGACCGCATGGTTGATTGTCTGTCCGGTGTACTGGTCGGTGGGGCGGGCATCAAGCAGAAAAACCCCAGGATCGCGCCGTGATACGACATCATTGTAGACATCCGTCCACTCCACCGTGAGGTCAGTACGTGCCGGGCCGAGTGTGATATTGCCCGGTATTACCGTCTCGGCACTGCTCTTAAGCTCATTGAAGGCAGTCCACTCAATCGTGCCGCCAGCCAGGACCTTGACCTGGCTCATGTCAAAACCGTAAAGGTCCAGCAGAAAGTACAGGCGCGATAGTAGTGCCGTGCGGGCATCGTCATACAGCACCAGGGTGGAATCACGGTTAACTCCCCAGGAGCGCAGACTGCGCTGAAACTGTTCGCGTGGGGGAAAGTGCATCAGGGTCGGCCCGTTGTTGTCGCCCAGGTCTCGAAAGCGTTGGACCTGGCGCGCACCGGGAATGTGGCCAATGGTGTAGTAGCGGTGTGGGTAATAGCGTACTTCCAGCACGACCACATTGGGGTCGTCGCTACGTTCGGCCAGCCAGTCCGAATCGACAAAAAGGTTGGTACTGGCCTGTATCGTGATACAAGCAGCTATCAGCAGTGCGCCAGCCAGCCAGCGGGCAACACTCAAGCCAGGGGTAGGGGATTGGGCCATAAGCGGGGTACTCCTTCGGAATGGGGCTTGGTAAAAAGATCAAGCGTAGGCCGATATAATTCACATCTTCAAGCAATCGTATTTTACGCAAAATTATTCAGGCTTTGTGCCTGTGGGGCATCACATTGCTGGTTCTGGGTATAGAAACGTCTTGTGACGATACTGGCGCTGCGGTTTTTGATACCGAGCGGGGCTTGCGTTCCCACGCTTTGGCATCGCAGGTTGAAATTCACGCCCCTTATGGTGGTGTGGTGCCCGAGCTTGCTGCTCGAGACCATGTGCGTGTGCTGATGCCGCTGGTGCGCCAGGTTCTAAAAACAGCAGCTGTGCCCGGGCGCGATATCGATGGGATAGCCTACACCGCTGGGCCGGGCCTTACCGGGGCATTATTGGTGGGTGCCTCACTTGGACGCGCCTTGGCCTGGGCCTGGCAGGTTCCATCTGTAGGCGTTCATCACATGGAAGGTCACCTGTTGGCGCCGATGCTGGAAGACGAGCCTCCGACTTTTCCGTTTGTTGCGCTATTGGTATCAGGAGGGCACACCTTGCTGGTGGACGTCCTGGGTGTCGGCCGTTATCGGCTTTTGGGTAGTACTTTGGATGATGCAGTGGGCGAAGCCTTTGATAAGACGGCGAAACTGCTGGGGCTGAGTTATCCCGGCGGCCCAGCTATCGCTGCAGTTGCTCGCAACGGTGATTCGACGCGTTGGCGTTTCCCCCGGCCCATGACAGACCGCCCTGGATTGGATTTTAGTTTTAGTGGCCTAAAGACCTATACCCGAAACTCGGTACCCGAAGAAGGGTTGGATGAGCAGACTATTGCCGATATTGCGTGCGCATTCCAGGATGCCGCGGTCGATACGCTGGTAATTAAGTGTCGTCGGGCTCTGGAACAGACCGGCCGGCGCCGACTGGTGGTCGCCGGTGGGGTAGGCGCGAATGAAGAGTTACGCCAGCGCCTAAAGGCGATGACAATGGCCTGCAACAAGGCTGTGTACTTTCCTCGGCTCGAGGTCTGTACCGATAACGGTGCCATGATCGCTTACGCCGGCAGCCTCAGGTTGCAGGCCGGCCAGCATGAGGGGCTGGATTTTTCTGTGCGCGCGCGATGGAGTCTCGCCGACCTTCCCGATCTGAAAAAGGGCGCTGCCTAGTTTTTCTGGCCGATACGTGACTCGGTTCCACTGACCAGCTGGCGAATATTCTGGCGGTGGCGCCACACCAGGATGAGAGCCAGTATCGCGGCAAGCGTGGCATAAGCCGGTTCTTCAGTAATCCACCAGGTATACGCGGGAGCGCTTACCGCGCTGACAAGTGCCGCTAGCGACGAGTAACGGAATATCGCAGCCACCCCCAGCCAGGTCAGGGCCAGAGCGAGGGCCAGTAGCGGATTGATGGCGCCAAAAACACCCAGCGCAGTTGCTACGCCCTTGCCGCCCTTAAAAGCGAAAAAGACTGGAAACAGGTGCCCCACAAAAGCCCCGCCGCCAGCCATGCTGATAATCAGCGGCTCACCGGACCACCAGTACGCGGCCAGCACCGGCAATATGCCTTTGAGAACATCGCCTGCAAGGGTGAGTACTGCTGCCGGCTTGTTGCCAAGACGCAGGACATTAGTGGCACCCGGGTTGCCGGAGCCCTCGCTGCGTGGGTCAGGCAGATGCATCAGTCGCGAGACCAGCACAGCGCTTGATATAGATCCCATCAGGTATCCGGCAAGTGAGAAAATCAAGTATTCCATTTCAGCAGATTACACTGGGGTTTGGGTCAGTACTGGCTAAAGTATAAACTGCGGCTGGATACAGCCGGCTGACAAGGGGAAGGCATTGGATACGATTTTTGTACATGGCCTGGTGGTGGAATGCGTGATCGGGGTTTGGGAGTGGGAGCGACAGATCACCCAGAAACTGATTATTGATCTGGATATGGACTGGGATATCAAGGCAGCAGTTGCCAGCGATGCGCTTGAGGATACCCTGAGCTATAAGGACGTCGCCAAACGGGTGAGCACCTATGTACGCGACGCCGAGGCGAACTTGGTAGAAACCCTCGCCGATGGTATCGCAACACTATTATCTGAGGAGTTCGGTGTAAAGTGGTGTCGCGTGCGCATCAACAAGCGCGGCGCAGTCACTGGGGCAGGGGATGTAGGCGTTGAGATCGAGCGCGGCAGTCGCTGAATGTGGCCGGTTGTTGTCAGTCTGGGGAGCAATATCGAGCGCGAAACTAATCTTCGCATTGCAGTAACCCACCTGCGGACTCTTTACCCTGGAATATTTTTCTCGCCCGTATTCAAAAGCGATGCCGTTGGTTTTAACGGACCGTACTTTTTAAATCTGGTTGGGGTGTTTGACAGTGATCGTCCGGTTCATATGTTGGTGGAGCAATTGCATGATGTTGAGGCCTGCCAGGGTCGCCAGCGTACCCAGGACAACCTGACCTCGCGGCTGATCGATATCGACCTGTTGTTATATGGCGACAGTGTCCTTTACGACCAGGGTATGGATGTGCCGCGTCGGGAGATACTCAAATACGCCCACGTGCTTAAGCCGCTCAGTCTGGTGCTTCCCGATGTTTGCCATCCTGTCAGTGGGCGCAGTTATCACGAGTTGTGGGGTGCGATGTCGGTATGCCAGGAGCAGCTGCTCGAACTGACTGGCCTGGAACTGTGAGCCGAGAAAAGGTCAGAGTACTGCTGAGCGGCCACCATCTACATTAATGACCTGGCCGGTGATAAAGGGCGCATCCCGGAGTAAGAAACACACGGTACGTGCGATATCTTCAGGACTGCCCAGCCGTCGCAGCGGTGTACGCTGTACGATCTCATCTCGATTTTCATCGGATATTCTTGTTTCGGGCCACAGTACAGCGCCAGGTGCGATGGCGTTGACTCTAATATCCGGACCGAGGTCGCGCGCCAGCGAGCGAGTCAGGGAAATCAATCCGGCCTTGGCTGCCGAGTAAATCGGATGCTGTGGCAGCGGCCTTTTTGCATAAATATCCGCTAGGTTAATGATGGCACCATTGTGCATGGCCAGCATCGGCGCGCATGCCTGTGCCAGAAAGAACGGTGCTTTAAGATTTACCGCAAACAAATCTTCCCATTGGGCCTCAGTCGCCCTATCCACCGGGGTCGGATAAAAAGCCGAGGCGTTGTTGATCAGGGCATCGAGACGGCCAAAGGCCTGGTGGGCGCATTGCGTCAGTGTTTCGCAAGCGCCGGAGTTTGTCAGATCGGCCTGGCACAGCGTGACCGATCCTGGACGGTGTGCGTGCAGCTCTTCTTGCAAAGCCAAGGCGGCATCAGCGCTGTGGCGATAGTGAACAATCACGTCCATGCCCGCCGTATGCAGTACGCGGGCGATTGTTGCACCGATGCGACGCGCTCCGCCCGTGATCAGCACGGCCTTTGTGTCGAGAGAATTTTCAGACCTACTCATAAGCGGTGTCGATTGTG
>JABINT010000083.1 GCA_018698075.1 Acidiferrobacteraceae bacterium | reverse complement strand
CGCCTGCCTAGCAGGCCACTCGCCCCTTGAAACCATTCCCAGCAACTCCGATCGGTATTCTCGGAGCCGGCTCCTGGGGCACCGCCCTGGCGCTGTTGGCAGCGCGCTGCCAACGCCCGGTATTACTATGGAGCAACGAATCAGGCCACGCCAAGATGATGGCCCAGACCCGGGCCAACGAAGCCTACCTCCCTGGTATCTCCCTTCCTGAAAACATTACTCCGGTTGAACATCTGGAAACGGTTATCGACCAGACCCACGAGTTGGTGCTGGCTATACCGAGCCACGCTTTTCGCTCTGTGCTAAAAGATCTGAAGCCCCGCCTTGCATCGACGCAGACCAAGGCCAGCCTGTGCTGGGGTACCAAAGGATTTGAGCCCGACAGCGCACTGCTGCTGAGCGATGTGTTTGAAAAGGTTATGGGTGAGGATGCTTTTCCGGCTGTAGTCTCCGGGCCTAGTTTCGCCGGGGAAGTAGCGCGAGGGCTGCCCACGGCCCTGACCGTCGCGGCGAGAGATAGCGACCACGCGGCGCGGATCGCCACGTGGTTTCGTGATGGGCGTACCCGGGTCTACACCAGTACCGACATTCGCGGTGTACAGTTGGGCGGCGCTATTAAAAACGTAATGGCGATCGCCGCGGGCATCAGTGACGGGCTGGGCTTTGGCGCCAATGCCCGTGCGGCCCTGATCACCCGGGGCCTGGCCGAGATGAGCCGCCTCGGCGAAGCGCTCGGCGGGCAAGCCGATACTTTTATGGGACTGACCGGTATGGGCGACCTGATTCTGACCTGTACCGACGACCAATCGCGTAACCGGCGGGTCGGCCTTGCTGTTGGTCAAGGCCAGAACATCACCCAGGCACTGCAAGCCATCGGCCAGGAAGCCGAAGGCGTCAACACCGCCCGCGAACTTCACCGAAAAAGCGGTGAACTGAAGGTGGAAATGCCCATCAGTGAGCAGGTCTACCGGGTGCTATTCGACGGGCTGGACCCGGCGCAGGCGGTGACTGCCCTGCTGTCACGCGAACCGCGCGCTGAACATAATTAGCCGGAGCGCCTTCTGGCCAACAGCGAAGTCATGATGGCTTCAAGCGCCGCCGGTTTAATGTCGAGACGCTCAAGGTCGTTACACTCGCAAACACTGTCAGATTGAAGTGAGTAGTAATTATCCAAGGTAAAAAGCGGCCCCGGCAGATGCTGCAATACCCGACCCTGCAACTGCGCCATCCAGTTCGGTAAACCCACGATTAACCGGGGTAGGCCCAGTGCCCCGGCGGTGAATCGGATCAGTTCGCGAAAAGAATAGCTCCTGGGCCCACACAAATTATAGGTCTCGCGTAACCCGGGCTGGGCTGGTTGGTTGATCACGACAGAAAACGCCCCTGCCACATTGTCGACCCAGACTGGAGCGAAACGCGCGTTAGGGCATACCAGAGGAAATACCGGCATCCATCGAAGCATCTTGGCGAACTGGCCAAAAAAGTTATCGCCTTCACCGAAAATAATCGATGGGCGAAAAATGATGACCGCCAGTTGCTGCGACGCCTCGCGCGCCATCATCTCGCCGCAGGCTTTGGAGCGCAGGTAAGCGCTCGGCGGCTGGTTCATATCTGCACGCAGTGCGCTCATATGCAGGTAGCGGGCCACGCCCGCTGTTGTGCAGGCTTGAACCAGTCGGGCGGGCAGTTCGGCGTGCACAGCATTAAAAGACTGCTGGCCACACTGATGCAAAATACCGGCC
Organism: Acidiferrobacteraceae bacterium; assembly: GCA_018698075.1. GTDB lineage: Bacteria > Pseudomonadota > Gammaproteobacteria > Arenicellales > UBA868 > UBA868. Next base: position 10,671 of record JABINT010000083.1, on the reverse strand, counting down.
AGATTAACCAGCGTGGTGATACCCGAAAGCGCCTCGGTTAAAGCCGCTGTCGATTGCGAATCAACCTGCACGCCACGTATAGGCGTCTGCTCGATCGATAGATTGGCCGGCGCCTGTCGGGTCAGCACCGTAACGCGGTGACCATCAGTGTGCAGGCGATGCGCTAAGTGCCGACCCACAAAGCCACTGCCACCGATAATCGCCACATGCTCGATGACTTTACTGGGATTGTTCATATCATTTCAGCTCTGGGCTTGTAACGGCGCGATGCACTGCGGGCCATTATTGGCCGGACTGTTAACGATGCGGCTCACCGGGGTCACGGATAGTTCTTTTTCATAAGGCCTCAGCATCGCTGCGATCGTATCTGACGATTGTGGCGATCCATCGAGCCACTGCTGATGGTGCTCACGATCCAGAATCACCGGCATACGCGGATGAATATCCTTGCAGCGACTACTGGCCTGGGTTGTGACGATGCAAAAGGTGTTGAGCGGCTCAGCCGTAAAACGCGTGTTGCGCGCCCACAGCCCTGCCATAACAAATGGTGTGCCGCCCTCAAGCGCCAGGCGATAAGGCTGTTTTGAGTCGTCCGGGCGTAACTGCCACTCGTAGTAACCATCGCACAGGACCAGGCAACGACTAACCTTGAAAGCATCTCGAAACATCGGCTTTTGCGCGATCGTCTCAGCACGGGCATTGATGGGCCGAGCCATTTTAGGAGTCTTGACCCAGGCCGGCACCAGACCCCAATGCAACGCGCGAACCACAGGTCCGGACTCAGAACCACACACGACCAAGGCCTGCTGCGAAGGCGCAATATTGTAGCTCGGCGGCGCTGGCTCCGACCCATCCAGGATCAGGCCGTCGACGGCCTCGATAAAATCCGCCACTGGTCGGTGTCGATCAAAGCGCCCGCACAAAGGAAAACCTCCGGTCGATATGGGTGGGGTACTTTATCGTTTTGCAGATCATGGTTCTGATTGGTGTAGGCGCGAACTAAAGTGCCCGTCATGTTACGGTAAAGCAGATAATCTGCAATTACTTCCAGATACTATAGTGGTATAAACAGCCGTACATAGTTACCAATAAGAGCATGTATGGCCTACTTGCCACCCATCGACGATGGCATGTTATGTGTCTGAGTTTGCAACAACGCCTTGCTTGGCTTTCTAATTGCCGTTAGAACGGAACCCCTTAGCGTATGAGCCATTACGAAAACTATTCACGCACCAGCGCGACTTACGACCGAACACGACAAGCGCAGGGCATCGAAATTATCTGCCGCCTGCTGTCACACAACCCGCTACCGTTGAACGAACAGGTCCTGGTTGATGCTGGCTGCGGGACAGGCCAGTACAGCGCGGCACTAATCGATTCTGTACAGCACATTCAGGCAATCGATCTAAACCCTGGGATGCTGACTGTCGCGGGTAATAAATTACAAGCACAGATTGCAGCGGGCAATATCGAATTGCACCAGGGCTCTATCGACGAGCTGCCGATCGATGATGAAAGCGCTGACGCGGTCATGGTTAACCAGGTACTCCACCACCTGGCGGATGATGCCACTGCCGGCTGGCCTGCACATCAACGGGTTTTTGCCGAATTCGCGCGGGTACTGAAACCCGGTGGTGTGGCCGTCATCAACAGCTGCAGTCATTCCCAGCTTGAACAGGGGTTCTGGTTTTACCACCTTATTCCGGAGGCGGTTGACCGCGTCCAACAGCGAACCGCTGACCTGGATGTACTTAGGTCTTTACTGCAACACAGTGGCTTTAGCGAGGTAGGTCACGAAACCGCGACGGACATCATTATGCAGGGGGACGCGTACTTTGATGCAGACCGGGTCCTCGACCCACAATGGCGTGATGGCGATTCGATCTGGGCTCTGGCAACACCGGCTGAACAGGAAAACGCGCTGCAAAAAGTGCGAACACTTGTAGATCAAGGTGAGTTGCACCGCTTCATGCGCCGCCACGACGAGACACGTCTACACAGCGGCCAATTGAGCTTCACCTGGGCAGTCTTGGCCTAGTCATATACTCACATAATCGACCTTGTATTACCCAGCACCGACCCCATTTCCAAATGGTCAACATTTCGTAATTTGCACTTTGATACAAACTTTGCCTAAACGCCGCCCCTTAAGGTAATACGCGCCATTTATTGAGAACCCGAACCAGTTGAAGTGAGTTGCGCGTTCCTCGTAAAGATCGCTCACAACAGTGGTTAAAATGTGGGGTCTTGGTGCCCCGGCCCTTTTTCTATGTCCCGAATTCTCCGTTTCATCCTGCCCATAATGCTGCTGGGCGTCGGCGTTGCGGTTTTCCTGGCGCTGACATCCTCCCGTCCGGTTGACCAGCCGCTAGATCCGACCGAGCGCAGCTGGCCAGTAGAAGCTGTCACGGTACAGCGCCAACCCCTGGCCCCTACGGTACGTCTTTACGGGCGTATCGAATCGCCACATGAATCCCGGGTGCGCTGCGCCTTGTCAACCGATGTACAGGAAGTGTGGGCTCTGGTCGGACAGAACGTCAGCAAAGGCGAGAAGTTGTTGCGTCTGGATGATCTGGATGTGAAGTTGACGTTGGCACAAAGAGAAGCCGAACTCACCGAGATCGAAGCGCAGATTCAAAGCGAGCACACCCGGTATCAAACTGATCGCGCGGCTCTAGAGCAGGAAACAAAACTGCTGGCATTGGCGCAAAGCGCCCTGGAGCGGGCCGAACGGCTGGCGCAGACTCAGGTTGGCTCCCAGGCCAACGTGGATGATGCCAGCCAAGCCGTTACGCGCCAGCAGCTCAGCCTCACCAGTCGGCGTCGCGCTATTACCGACCACCCGTCGCGGCTCACGCAATTGCAAGCCCGTCGCCTACGAGCCGCAGCGTTGCGTGATCAGGTGCTACGGAACCTCGAGCGCGCGCACATCGTCGCCCCCTTTGATGGCCGGATCACGGCGGTGCATGTATCACCCGGTGATCGGGTACACCCCGGAGACCAGTTGGTGGATCTGTTTGATACCGCCTACACCGAAATCCGGGCACAGGTTCCCAACCGTCACCTGCCCGTGATCCGTCAGAGCCTGCGTGAGGGTACGCCGATCACTGCTACTGCAACACTCGATGGCGCCCCGATCAAACTAACGCTGACGCGTCTTTCCGGCAAAATTGAGGCCGGTGAAGGTGGGGTCGATGCTTTTTTTGATTTTCAAGGTGAGCGCCCACCATTGGAACTTGGCCGCACCATACCGGTACTGGTCTCGTTACCACCACAGCCGGGCGTCTTCGCCCTACCGGCAACAGCGGTATATGGCGCCGATACGGTGTACCACATTAACAACGATCGCCTCATCCGGGTGAGCGTTGAGCACGTCGGTGAATACCGCAATGGCGAATGGGGTAGCTGGAGTCTGTTTCGCAGTACTGCCCTGCAGGATGGCGATATAGTCCTCACCAGCCAGCTGCCGAACGCCGTGGAAGGGTTGAAGATCGAGATCATCTCCACTCGCGACTGAAACGCCGGCGTGAATCAGACTTTGCTCAGCACCCTTGCCCGTCACCCAGTAGCAGCAAACCTGCTGATGGTGATGATGATGATCTCCGGCCTATGGGGCATATCAAAGCTCAATACCCAGTTCTTTCCAAGTTTTGATATAGATTTTGTCTCAGTTAGGGTGTCCTGGCCCGGGGCCAGCGCTGAAGATATCGAAACTCTGGTTACCGAACCGCTGGAACGCGAACTCAAAGGCGTGAACCGGGTAAAAGAACTGAGTTCGGTATCGGTCGATGGCCGCTCGGTGGTGATGCTCGAATTTCGCGAGAACACCGACATGGGGCCCGCGCTGGACCAGGTCAAAGAGCGGGTTGACCTGGTACACAACCTACCTGAGGGTGCCGATACTCCGGAGATTACAAGGGTCATCAACTACGAGATGGTGGCCAGCCTGCTGGTGACCGGCCCAAACGATCCACGCGGCCTGCGCAGCCTGGTGCACCGCTTTGAACGAGAGCTACTGGAGCGTGGCATTTCCAACATTCGTATTTTTGGGCTGCCTGAGGAGGAAATCGCCATCCAGGTGTCTCCCGGCACGTTGCGTGAACTTGGCCTGTCGCTGGAAGACATCAGCCGGCGTATCGGCGCCACTTCACGCGACCTGCCGGTCGGTATCATCGGTCGGGGCGAGTCTGCCCGCCAGTTACGTTTCAAAGACCAACGACGACGGGAGCTAGCCTTCGCCGACCTGCCGGTGGTAGTGGCACAGGATGGCCGCCTGCTGACCCTGGGCGATATTGCCACCATCGACCGTCGACCCAAAAGCTCACAAACCGAGGTGAGTTTTCGCGGCAATCCTGCGGTGGAATTACGCCTGTCACGCGCCCGCGAAGCCGACAGTCTGGAATCAGCAAAAATCCTGCGTGACTGGGTGAAAGAGATTCGGCCCACTTTGCCCCCCGGTATTGGCCTGCACCTGTATGACGAGCGCTGGGAATACATTCAGGACCGTATCCAGTTACTGCTGAAAAACGGCATTGGTGGACTTATCCTGGTGATTCTGATCCTGTACTTTTTTCTCAACGCGCCCGCGGCTGGCTGGGTCACGGTGGGCATCCCCACCTCGTTCCTGGCAGCGCTGGGGGTGCTGTACCTGTATGGCGGCTCGATCAACATGATCAGCCTGTTCGGCTTGATCATGACCCTGGGGATCATCGTCGATGATGCCATTGTGGTCGGCGAAGATGCCGTGACCCATTTTGAGCGCGGTGACAGCGCGCTGAGCTCCGTCGAACAGGGTGCGCGGCGGATGCTGGCACCGGTAATATCCTCCTCGCTGACCACTATCGCAGCCTTCATGCCGCTGCTGCTGATCGGCGGAATTATCGGCTCAATATTGCGGACCATTCCGATCGTGGTGATCTGCGTGATCATCGCGTCACTGATCGAATCTTTTCTGGTGCTGCCCGGCCATCTGCGCGCTACTTTCACTCGCATGGGTCGTTACCACCCCACCGGACTACGCAAGACGCTGGACGAGGGTTTTGCGCGTTTTCGTGAGCGCCGTTTTCGCCCCTTGGTCCAGGCCAGTGTTCGTCACCGCTGGGTGACCGTAGCTTTGTCAATTGCGATACTGATGGGCAGTTTCGGTTGGGTGGCCGGTGGCCGAATCGCCTTCAATTTCTTCCCCATGGCGGAAGGCCCGGTGTTGTTTGCCAACGTAGATTTTGTTTCAGGCACCCCACAAAGCGATGTCGCCGACTACCTGGCCCAGATCGAGCAAGCTGTGTGGGATACCGACGCCCACTTCGGCGGTGGGCTGCTCAAAACTGCAATCTCGCGCAAAGGCCTGGGCGAGAGTGGCGACTATGAACGGCGCAGCAGCGACAACATAGGCTCGGTGCTGGTGGAACTGACCAAACCGGATGAACGCGTTGTACGCAACCGGGAATTTATCAAGGAGTGGCTTTCGCGCATCCCCTCGGTATCAGGTCTTGAGAACCTGTCGATCAAGGAGCCTACCGCCGGCCCGCCCGGCCAGGATCTTGAAATTCGCATTGCCGGAAATACTCTGGGCACCGTCAAAGCGGCGGCGATTGACCTCAAAAATATACTCACCGAGATCAGCGGCGTATCCGGTGTTGAAGACAATATGCCGTACGGCCGTGAGCAACTGATTTTGCAACTGACCCCAACCGGCGAAGCATTAGGGCTTTCGGTCGAGAACCTCGGCCACCAGCTGCGGGCCGGGTACGAGGGCCGCCTGGTACAGGTAATGGCCGATGACGGCGACGAGGTTGAGGTGCGGGTCGTGCTGCCCGACAGCGAGCGCGACCGCATCAACAGCCTCGAGGAATTTGAAGTCATGCTGCCTGGTGGTGGTGCAGTGCCTTTTGCCAACGTAGTCAAAGTGACCACCCGGCGTGGCTTTGACTCGATCCGCCACGTCGAAGGCAAATTAGCCCTTACCGTCACCGGTGATGTGGATGACACTGTCAACAATGACAACCGGATTATCGCTAACTTAAAGGCGAACACCCTGCCTGAGCTGGAGCGTCGCCACGGAGTACGCTTCTCGTTCGAGGGTCGCCAGGCTGACCAGCGTGAAACCCTGGCTGATATGCAGCGTGGTGCCGTGCTGGCCGTGGTGCTGATCTACCTGGTGCTGGCCTGGGTGTTTGGCTCCTATGGCTGGCCACTGCTGGTGATGATGATTATTCCCTTCGGCCTGGTTGGTGCGATCTGGGGCCATGTGCTGATGGGAATCGACCTGACACTGCTGTCGATGTTCGGTTTTTTTGGGCTGGCCGGTATCGTGGTCAACGACTCAATCATTCTGGTGATGTTTTACAAACAGTTGCGCCAGCAGGGGGTAAAAGCCCAGGCCGCAATCGTCGAAGCCGCCAGCCAGCGCTTTCGCGCCGTGCTGCTGACCTCACTCACCACCATTGCCGGGTTGACACCGCTGCTGTTTGAAACATCGCTACAGGCACAGTTTCTGATACCGATGGCGACTTCTATCGCCTTTGGTCTGGCTTTTGCCACACTGCTGGTATTGTGTCTGGTACCGGCTCTGCTGATGATTTACGAAAACTCGATTTTTGCACGCCACCGACGGGCGCAAACATTTCCCTTGGAGGCTCAATCAGAGAGTTCGAGCCAGAGCGGTTGATGATCGGAACCGGGCGCATCGGTATCCACCCAGCACTTTTCGATCCGGTCACGCAACCCGGCACTGACAAAGCCGTAATCTAGTCGCGCCGGCTCGCCCTCAACATCAGAAGTATGTCCCGCTGCCGGGTCACCCCCGGCCCCTATCCAGGCGTCTACAAAGCCCAGGGGATGGGTCACCCGCCCACCATAGGGTGACATCGGCCCTACCAGCAACTCATACTCAGGCGCATCAGGTGTGCAATTGAAATCACCGAGCAAAATCGCGTGAGGCGATACCTCGCCTTCCATCAGCCCATCAGCCCAGTAATCCCCGCCGTCACGCAAGGAGTTAACTTTAAGCGCGCCGCACACCGGTAACCCCTCAAGCGCAGCATCACGATTAATGCGCAACAATTCGTGCACCTGGGGCACCCGAGTGACGGAACACAGGTGTGTTAAGTGTGTACTGAAAAAGCGGATTGTCGTGCCGGCAAAATCGACTGCGCACTCAAGGGCCGAGCGCTGGATGCTGAGCGGGCCGATACTGGCGCTCTTGGGCAGTAAATGGTGGCGGCAATACTGGATCGGTTCGCGGCTCAACAACAGGTTGCCGAACTGGCGGCGTATCGGTCGACCATCGGGCCCTGCACGACCACTCGCCTGGTCCACTCCAGGACCAAACGCATAGTCATAGCCCGGAAAAGACTCGACCAGTAATGCAACCTGATCGCTCAGACCTGAGCGATCCCAAAAACGATCGACTTCCTGCAGGGCAATAACGTCTGCGCCTTGCAGCGCATCCACTATGCGGTTTATATCGACCTTGCCATCACGGCCTTGTCCGAACTGGATGTTGTAGGTAACTATCTTGATCATGCTTATATCGTAGTGTTTAAGAGCATCTATATATGTTTGTATACTATATGTATACTGCAAAAATTCTTTTTTCTATACATTGATTCTGGAAAGTTATCTTTCTGATCCGCTGTGTGAGGACAATATATAACTAACGTAAAGAAACAAAAAGGGGTGGGGCCACCCTGCGGTGACCCGCCAGTTTTTCCATCAATGTACCGCTGAATTATCATCCTCGCGGATGATTACCTCTACGATCCGTCTGACCGTCTGAGAAACGTAGGTCAGATATTCCCGCAAGTTCCACCTCGGTCATCAGCCTCGCTAGCGTTTCCTCAACATCTACCGCTTCCTCATCGCCGTTCATGAGTAATCAGCCATTGGGTATAACGCTACGGCCTTACGATCTTTCGGTTCGTTCCAGACGCTTACACGGTACGGCACATCATCCACTACGATTTCGCCCACGTAGTCGGGGCTATTCGCGTTGGCCTGCCGTTTGTTTGGTTGAAGGAAGCCCATCTCCCTGATGGGCCGTGAGTATGTTGCTCGCTTGGGCATAGTCCTGCTCCTTTACCAAGCGTCAGCAGGGCGCTGACAGCCAGAGAAACGGACTTGTTCCTCTATAGGCGTCACTAAGCAATGGGTGGCGCTAAAACCCTCTACGGAATCCACGCGGGAAAGCCTATAAATCAGGGTTGTTTTGATACCTCCTAGAGATGGCGCTTAAACAGTTGTTATTGCGCCACGTATTTGAGATAATCTCAGTGGGTTTCCAACAGGAGCAGACAACCATGAAAGCGGCCATATACAGCCGTGTATCGACGGATAAGCAGACCACGGACAACCAGATCAGGGAGTTAATGGAAGTGGCTAAACGCCATCAGTGGACGGTAGAAGCCGTCTACAGCGATGTAATCTCAGGTGCTACAGATAAGCGTCCAGAACTGGACAAGATGATGGAGGTAGTACACAGAAAGGACTTTGACATCATTCTGGCTTGGGACGTTTCACGGCTTGGCAGATCGTTACAGCATCTCGTTAGCCTCCTTTCTGAGATACACGCAAAAGGTATAAATCTTTTCCTACATCAGAGCGGCATTGATACAACCACTCCATCAGGCAAGGCTATGTTTCAGATGATGGGCGTATTCGCGGAGTTTGAACGGAGCATGATTTCCGAAAGAGTACGTTCAGGATTAGATCGCGCAAGAGCGCAAGGCAAGAAGTTAGGCCGCCCTGCTGTACCGCCAATAACTGTTAGGAAGGTACTGCAACTACGAGAAGATGGGTTATCGTTCCGCAAGGTAGCGGAACAGGTAGGGATACATCACAGGACAGTACAGCGGTTATGTTCGGAAGTTTGAGGCATCAGCGTGGGGAAGGTACAAGCGATGGCGTAGAGGGAGACACCTTAGACACTGTTTGCATCTGTACATCCCCAAACTGGATCAAACTCGGAAAGACTACTATTGTAGTGTTTTAGCGAGGTGGAAAACTTTGCTCAATAGGTGCGCTTTAGCCTATAAACATAGGTGTTTTTGAAACTTGTCTTCTAAAGTGGGCGATTCTCGTGGCCTGCTTTTGGGTTTTGAGGGTATTGCCCCTGTTGCTGCGCCACAGTGGCCTAAATGGGTAAACAGGTATAAGTTGGCAAACGAGTCGATCTATCCGTATGTACCGTACACAGGTTGTGTGGTTAGAGGCTGATGCGCTATACCCATTTGAGGATTTGGTTAAGAGGTTGGGGTAGCGTGGGGAAGTGTCACGCCGTTGCGTAGAGAGGCGTTCTATAGTGGTTAGGGATCAGTCACACGCAAAGGAGGGATACGACGTTATTACATCTACATCTTAAGGCGCTTGGGGATTCCTTAACTCCCCTACCCGCCGGTTGATGGCCGGGGGATAGGGAGGTGGTCTCAATTTATTAATAGTGACAGGACCGCATACCGTTATTGACGATTACATGCTGCTTCTGCTGCGGTTTCATTAAAATTTACCCTATCGGATTGTTTTCTATAGTTGTACTTAAGGGCGTCAATACACCTCTACCACGTACTGACAACCCCGTCTGCGCGCCTGCGGTAGGCTGGATATGTCGGCAACCGCATCCACGCTTGAACTGTTATGCCCAATTCAAGAAAAGTGCTTCTTGTTATGCGGTAGCATGCGAATCTGTCGGCGTTCGGTGTCCCAAGCCAGTGGCCAAATTTTCCTATGGTTTCTTGGGGGCTACCTCTCCCGCAATACATCCAACTCGACTCGACGTCGTTTTTCAACCGAAAATTCATCTTTAACAAACGTGTCTTTGCAACCTAAATTATCTTCGCGGGGTTTAGGGTTATTAAAAAGGATGAACAAAAGAGCATGAGCCTGTTCAACATTCCCATTGAGTTTGATATCAATAGAATTGATAACTTCGGATCGTGGACCGTGTCTGAAAAACCTTGCCGGGCGAGGGAAGAAGCTAAACTGTTGGGAGTTGGGATTCATAATCAGATCGCCGTCAGCAGAAATATATCCAACCGCAGCGCACCAACCGATTGTTTGGTCATGGGCGTTAATTGCTTTAAAGCCTAGGTTTACTTTATGCCCCTCAAAAGTATTGTGAAATCCACATGATGGGTTGACCGTGCTGCAAACAGAAACTATCTCCGCATCTAATTGAGGCGCCGCGGCAGGCTTGACTGTGAAAGAAACTTTCTCACACGCGCCGACAATCTCCGCTTTCGCGCAGCTGTCTATTTCCATACATCTTTTCTTAGGTTTAAGGGGACGCACTGAGACCACAATAGAGTACTCTCCGGGATGGTCATTAGCAACAACTTCAGTAATTCCTGACGATCGTTCGTGGGCCGTCCTAATGCCGTTCGGGAACTTGGGAGAAGGAGGTAAATTGTAAAACACGCAAGCCTTTCGATCCTTCAGAATTCCTGTTCCTTTCCAGCTTGTTGTAAACTGTTTCCCCCCGACGAACACTTGCCCATTGTCCGGACTAGTAACCTCGAAAGTAGATTCGACATCCGCACCATCATCTGTCTCCGGCGGCCCTGTAGGCTCATCTACTGTCGCATCCCCATCATGATCATCTTTATTGCCACCACCTGTATTGCCACCTCCGGTACTGCCACCACCTGTATTGCCACCTCCGGTACTGCCACCACCGGT
>JABINT010000179.1 GCA_018698075.1 Acidiferrobacteraceae bacterium | reverse complement strand
GGCTTTCCGATCACATTCGTGACCTGCCGATCACTAATCACTGGCACGCCCTTGCCCGCTCAACCCTGCGTTCTGATCTGCATCTCAGTCAACGTACGATCACTGCCGCTATTCTTGATACCGAAGGTGGCCGCGGCAAGGCCGGGGTTCGCCAGTGGGTTGCTACTCACCGCACTGACACTGAGCGGCTGGCCCAGATGATCAACGACCTGCAAAAATCCAGTAATCTGGACTTTGCCATGTTATCAGTGGCGGTCAGTGAAGCGGGTCAGATCTGCTCAGCGCCTTCTCACTAAGCCCCGCACGGGTTGAAACTGCTCATGGGGTTGATCGCCTGCTCTGCGAGCGCAAAATCAAATGGGATTTTGGCACTAAGATGTTGCTGGGACTTACCAAGCAATCCAGGCTTGAACTAACTCCATGAACCAAACTGCATTACTCTTTATGTTTACTGGATTCCCTGGTGGGCTTAAACATTGGATGAGTTAAGGGCAATTACATAAGGTGACGACAGAAACCATAGAGGCTCGCGTATTGCGTGAGATGCGTTTGATATTGACTGAGATTGCTCGCGAGACGGCAGTACATAAAGACGCTCGCCATGTCCTGTCGAGCGAGACCATCGTCAGGATGCGAGATTGTCTCTCTTTGATTAGCGCCCGGGAAAGGGAATTGAATACAGCCCGCGGGATTAAAATGACGTCTCGGCCCAAATTAGGCGGTGAGAAAACTGATTCTGTGCGGGTTCAGCTCAGAAAACCCAAACCGGGAATTAAACATTGAGCAACACGAAACCAAGAGCCGGGCCTGGACTGGCCATGTCAAAGATGAAAGCCCATCAGCACGGCAAAACGCATACACTCCATCTTAATTACCGCTAATCCAGTCAACGATTTATGCGCACCTCCCGTTTTTTTCTTGCCACACTTAAGGAAATTCCTGCTGACGCCGAGATTATCAGTCACCAACTGATGCTCCGGGCTGGCCTGATCCGTCAGGTGGCTTCTGGGATTTACAACTGGTTGCCGCTGGGGCTGCGCGTACTAGGTAAAGTTGAATCTGTAGTGCGTGAAGAGATGAATCGGGCCGGCGCCCAGGAAGTCTTACTGCCCGCTGTGCAGCCCGCCGAACTGTGGCGTGAATCCGGCCGCTGGGACGACTACGGCCCGGAGTTGCTGCGGTTTACCGATCGCCACCAGCGTGACTTCTGCTTTGGCCCGACCCATGAAGAGGTTATTACGACACTCGCGCGCTCAACGATCCGTAGTTACCGTCAACTGCCGATCAATCTATACCAGGTGCAAACCAAGTTCCGCGATGAGATTCGGCCGCGCTTTGGGGTGATGCGGTCTCGTGAATTCATCATGAAAGATGCTTACTCCTTCGATCGCGACACCCAAGGCATGGGCGAAAGTTACCAAACGATGTACGACGCCTATACACGAATCTTTAAACGCCTCGGCCTCGAAACTCAGGCCGTCGAAGCGGACAGCGGAACCATCGGTGGAAATTTTTCGCACGAATTCCATGTCATGGCCGACTCAGGCGAGGATGCGATCGCGCTTTGCTCACCATGTGACTACGCCGCTAACGTCGAGAAAGTTGATCTCGCGCGGCCGGTTAGCTCGCGTGCAGCGCCCGGCGAAAAAATGAGTGAAGTCGACACCCCAAACCAACACACCATTGCTGATCTTTGTGATTTTCTAGCAGTGAATGCCGAGAAAACCGTAAAAACCCTGGTAGTGCAAGGCGCTTTCGGAACGCCGATTGCCCTCATCCTGCGTGGCGATCACGAACTGAACAGCGTCAAAGCCGAATCACTGGACGAGGTCGCCAAGCCGTTACGGATGGCAAGTGCAGAGGCCATCCATAACGCCATCGGTGCATCCCCGGGTTCAATTGGGCCTGTGGGCCTGAAAATACCTATGATTGTTGATCACAGTGCGGGCGTACTCGCAGATTTTGTCTGCGGCGCCAATCGCGACAATGTTCACCTTACCGGCGTCAACTGGGGGCGCGACCTGCCTGAGCCTACAACCCAGGATATTCGCCAAGCCGTCAATGGCGATCCGTGCCCAACCGATTCCAAAAAAGAAATCCAGGTACGCCGGGGAATCGAGGTAGGCCACGTGTTTCAATTGGGCACCAAGTACAGCGAGGCGCTGGATGCGACCTACCTTGATGCCAACGGCCGCAATCAACCGCTGTATATGGGCTGTTACGGAATTGGCATTACCCGGATCGTTGCTGCCGCTATTGAACAGAATCACGACGACAACGGCATTGTCTGGCCGCCACCCCTGGCACCTTTTGATGTATGCATTGTGCCGATCGGACTCAAAAAATCGCCAAAGGTCGCGCAGGTCGTAGAGGAGCTTTATAAAGAACTTGTCGACGCCGGTTTCGAAGTGCTACTGGACGATCGCGAAGAACGCCCGGGAGTTATGTTCTCAGAAATGGACTTGATTGGCATTCCACACCGCATCGTTGTGGGGGAACGTGGCCTGACCAATGGGTCGGTGGAATACCGCAACCGGGCCAGCGGTGAATCTGCAGATTATCCCCTAGGCGAGTTGGTCACTACCTTGCAAACTATTGCATCACTATAAGGGTTGCTCACAGGGACTCTTGCTCAAGGCAGAGTAACCGTGCATGCAGTGCCAGGGCGAATCAACTGGTCACTGGCAAAACGAACCGCGAGCAGATACTGCGTATTCTGTTCAGACCCAGGCACTGGCTCAAGGCCGATCGCGCTGGCGATTGCCTCAAACTCTCGTCCGTCTACCTGAACCCGAACGTCGCTTTCCACTTTGAACACGGCAGCGGTTTGGGCATTGACCAATACCCGGGCAAGATAGAACCCTCGCTCAGCCAGCGTGATCACCGGAGGATTGCCCAAATCATGGTTCACATATTGACCAGGTGCAAACGCCGAATCGATAACCCACGCTGAAAAAGGAGCTTTCAAGCGTGCAAGTTCGAGCTGAAACTCGGCGTGTTGACGTTCGAGTAAAGCGCCAGCGTAGGCGGACTCGACACGCACCAGTTCAAGTTTTTCCAGATCCAACTGCACTGCAGGCAAAGAACCTTCGTCAAATAGCGTCTGTTCGCGATCAAAATCGGCGCGCTGTTGGTCTCGTTCCACACGATACAGTTCCTCGGCGTTACCCACTTTGCGCAATGCGATCTCGTAAACTGTTGCGTCAAGCCTCACCAAAATCTCGCCGCTATTCACTGCGGCGCCCGGCTGAACCAGTACAGCTTCCACTTGCCCTGACATTCCAAAACCCAAAGCCACTCGACGATTCCAGCCAATAGACCCTTGCAAGGTTTGTGCAAATGCTTCCAGGGTAACAATCAGTAGCAGTGCTCCAATAAGCGGGCGGATGAGGGCTTTCATAGTGTTTAATTCTCCTGAATCAGGGCTGATGGCAACCCAAGCAGACTATCAAGCTGCGTCCACAACAGCGCTCGCTCGAAATCAACCCGGATTGACTCCAGCATGGCTTCAGCCGCTGCGGCCTGAGCATCACCTAAGTCCGAGCGCAGCTCCAGTTCGTACATGGCGCGGCTGCGATCCTGGTAATAGCCGCGATAAGTTTCCTGCGCCTGCGCCGCTGCCTCCTCTGCGCGGTTGACCTCAAGCTCGTGCAGCAGCATCAGCACCTCCTCGCGTACCACATACTCTGATGACGCGAGTGCAGCCTGTTTATGCAAAAGTGTATTTTGCGCCAGCGCGACCTCAATATTACGGCCACCTGTTCCATCAAATAAAGGCATACTGAACTTGAGGTTGGCCCGGTACCGATCGCGGCTGGAACTCGTGCTGTTGACGTATTCACGGGCCTCAAGTTCGGCACTTAACACCGGTGAATTAAGCTTCCGGGCAACATCAATGGCGGCTTTTGCCGCGGCCACATCGTGGCGCAGGAACTGTAGCGCAGGAGATGACAGAATAACCCGATCCACCAAGTCTGCATATTTAGGAACCTCGCGCTTGCGGTAGACCGCAAGATCAGGCATCACCAGTTCGCCGGATAATTCACCTGGCCTACCCAGTGCGAGGGCGAGCTGGTGCCGGGTCTGGCGACGCTGTAAATCGGCTTGTAGGCGTGCAACATACTGCTGGCGATACGTGACCTCGCGCTCAGCCACCTCCAGATCAGAATACTGCTCAAACCGGGTCTGGCGCTCAAGCATACGCGTGTAGCGAAAATAACTGATCGCCATACGCTCATCGTGCATCTGGTAAGCGTAATCGGCCAGGGTGACTGCAAAAAAACGCTCCATGATCTCAAGGGTGTGACGGCCATGCCTCGCCTCGTAGATCGCCTGCTTGGCCTGTAGGGTTGCTCCTGCCACTTCACGACGGCTGGCGCTGCGACCAAAGTCGGTTAAACGTTTGCGCCACACTAGCCCATAACGGCTGTCGTTCTGAAAATCGACGCCAGACACAGAAGCCTTGCTTGCCGCACGCGGCTGTAGTTCAAGTAATACGCTTGCCCCAAAACTTGATTCCACTTTCTGCAAGCGAATCTGGGCAGCCAATACCCCGGCTCGCGCAAGGCGAAGGTTCGGATGGTTTTCGCCAGACAGCCGCAGAGCGTCCTGGAGTGTCAGCGGTTGAGGCAGGGGCTCAAATGGTGCAATAGCGCTGTCCGCCAGCGCTGGCAACTGTGCCAATCCGGCACCAAACACCAGTAGGGCCAGCTGCGCAGTACGGCGTATCATCGAAAATCTACTGCCGAGCCAAAGACCGCCTTCGCGCATTGACTCAGGAGGATTCCTCCCGGCGCTTGCGCTTGTACCGGGAAAAACGCTCGGTCTTAAAATGGGCGCCAACGACATACTCGCCCAGCCAGATGAATTCCTGTGGATCACGGGTTGTACCGGTATAGCGGGTCAGCAATTTCCCTTGAGGATCGAAAAACAAGAATGTTGGAGTGGCGCGGACTCGGTTATGCCGAAGTGCAAACTCAGTTTCTGACACTTCGACTCCATCGAATCCTGTCACCAGAGCGTCTCCGTCCGTGTTGAGTGCAATCACCCGGAAATGAGCTCGAAAATAATCCTGCACCTGGGGCTGATTAAGCACGGTGTCCTTCATTCTCGTGCACCAGGGGCAATCGTCCGTTTCAAACATCACCAAAACGCCGGCCTTACCCTCCTCTTGGGCGATTTCGGCTTCCTCAGACAGATCATTGAAACTGTCCTGGAAAAAATGCACGGCCGGATCACGGACTTCGCCGGCCATTGCCGGCCAAGCTACAAGAACCAGACCGAACATGAGAACTGCTCGGAGTGCAGCAAATAGTGTCATACGAAAAGACCTCCAGGGAGGCTTAAGAATAATACGAATATTGTTACAATATAATAATATATTAAAACTTAGGCAAGTTATTCTAAGATCTGCACGGGCATAGCCCCTTGGCGCGCACTGCGCGGCAGCACTTGTCGTTGAGCCATCGGCGAGTAGTCAAGAAATGCGACTGGATCCCTCCTTTGGCCACAAGCCTTATTGATTCTTGCGCGAGCGGTTCTGAGCTGCATCAGTGTTTGATCCCATCACTGGACGCATCCGCGGCGCGGGAACGACTGCCGACGCCAACACCGCCATCTCTGCAGCCACACATGCCCCCAGTAACGTGACCAGCCAGGACACAAAAATCCAGACCAAAAACACCGGTATCGTCCAAAGCACGCCATAGATAATCTGATAGGTGTTGAAATTGGCAATGAACAATATAAATACATACTTTGCCATTTCGAACAAGACCATAGCGGTTATCGCCCCGGCCAGGGCATAACGGAATCGCACCGGGCAATTTGGAATCACCAGGTACATCAAGAGAAAGCCCAGGCCCTCCACCAGGGCCGGCAATCCCAGCAAAGCCGTGGCGCTGACCAGTTGCTTGCCCGGTATCAAATCCAAAAAGACCAATGAGCCCAGATAGGAGCTCAAAGACAAGCTTGCAGCCACCAATATCGGACCTAAGGTCAGCATCGCCCAGTAAAGCAGCAGACGTTGCATGGGTGTACGACCTTTGCGCACCCCCCAGATACCATTAAGTGCATCCTCGATGGTTGACAACAAAAGCAACGCAGTTGCCATGAGTGCAACCAAGCCCAGGCCAGTCAGCGTTCCGGCCTGAGTGGAAAATTCGCGTAGATAGCCGCTCACTACCTCGCCCGTCGCCGGCACCAGATTACTGTAAAGAAAATCTTCGACGCTGCCACGCCAACTGGAAACAAAAGGAAATAACGACAGAATCGAAAAACTCACCGTGATCAGCGGTACCAGCGCCAACAAGGTAGTGAACGCCAACGCCGAGGCAACACGGTGCAAGCGGCCCTGGCGAACCCGGCTGAACACCCGGGCAATAAGACCTATTGAATAGGAACTGGACTGTTTCACAAGATCATCGGCAATGATCAGCGGCCAAAGTGCCCGCTCATAGCCGTTTCGACGTCACATCGTTAACCAATTGTGAAAAAAAAGGCCTCGGTATACCGAGGCCTTTTCGATATAGCCCGCGGGCGGCTCAGTTATAGGCCGGTCCCGCATCTGCCTGTTCGGCCGCTTGAGCGACGCCCATCTGCGCGGCTTCCGATACCCGCTTGGCCATACGGTAGGCCTCGCTGGCGTCACCCGCTTCGAGTTTTGCCTTTGCCGCCTTGAGTAATTTGCTGATACTCACAGCTTTGCCGCCCGTTGCTGAATCAACCAGGCGCCAGATGCCTCCAACCCCCTTAGCGGCGTCCAGATCGGAGCTCGCCTGCGCAATCATCTGCGCTGCGTCATCGGCTGTTGCTGTACTGGCCTCGCTGGCCTGAGTTGCCTCCAGGTACTTAAGATCAGTAGCCTCGGTAACACCCAGCGACCAGGCGCCACGTGTCCGAGCATGATCGATGGCCTCTTGAATCTGAAAATCTGTCAGATCCCTTTCAATCTGAATTAACTGGCCCGGGTAGATCAGATCAGCATCGCCAATGTCAGCGCGGTTGCGCTTAAAAAGCAACGGCCACTGGTAGGGATCGCCGTACACTTTAGGCTGCGAGGAAATCCCCCACAGGTGATCACCGCCCTGCACAACATAAGCCGATATTGACGGCACGGGGGCCGATGGCTGGCAAACAAACGAATCAGGATGTCGCGTACACCAATCGCCGGAGTCGCTTGCATTAGCCGCCGATGGCTGGCAAACGAAGGAATCAGGATGTCGGGTGCACCAATCGCCGGAGTCGGCTTTGTCTTCCTGGCAGACGAAGGAATCAGGGTAGCGGTCGCACCAATCATCAGGCTTGGCCGGGGCTGACAGGATTGCTGTGGCGGTCGACGTCGCTGGTGCCGGGGTTGCAACAGTAGCTGTGCCGGCCTCGGTTTCAGTCGGTTTCGCTGTCACACAGCCCGTGGCAACAACAGCCACCGCCAACAGTGCCAGCAGGGTACGGATTGGTGTTGTATTTATTGTCATCGGGTCGCTCTCTGTGGGAGGTTTGCGTATAAAATCAGGTAACTTAGCCCCTATGTTTACGGGCCAGTTTATCTGGGGCAATGTACCTTCGTACCCCTCATTTTGTCAAGAAAATCATGGAGAAGATCATGCCAGTGGTGCTGTACCACAACCCCCGCTGCTCCAAATCTCGAGCAACCCTGGCTCTGGTGCGCGAACGCGGCCTTGAGCCCCAGATTATTGACTATCTGGAAAACCCACCCAGCCAGGAGACGCTCAAAGAACTGCAGACTTTGCTCGGATGCTCGGTTATGGACATGATACGTCCCGGTGAAGCGCCGTACCGGGAAATGAATCTGGCACAGGCCGATGATGCGCAACTGTTACAGGCGATGGTTGATCATCCGATCCTGCTGCAGCGCCCCATTGTCGTCAACAACGGCCGGGCAGCGATCGGACGGCCGCCAGAACAGGTACTGGAGATCCTGTGAACCACATTGAATGACCCTATGACAGAAATACTGGTTCTGTACTACAGCCGCGAGGGTGCGGTGGCAACGATGGCGCGGCTGATCTGCCAGGGCGTCGAGAGTGTCGATGGCTGCTCGGCTCGACTGCGTACCGTGCCACCGGTATCGGCAACCCCTGAAGCCACCGCTCCCAAGATCCCTGAAAATGGGCCGCCTTATGTCTCGCTGGACGATCTCGGGCAATGCGATGGCCTGGCGCTGGGGAGCCCGACACGTTTTGGCCAGATGGCCACTGCGCTCAAGTATTTTCTGGAAAGCACCGGTACCGACTGGCTGGCCGGCACCCTGGCCGGAAAGCCGGGGGCAGTCTTTACCTCTACCTCAAGCCAGCACGGCGGCCAGGAATCGACTTTACTGTCGATGATGTTGCCGCTGTTACACCATGGCATGCTCATCTGTGGATTACCCTTCACGGAACAGGCACTCAATGACACCCAGACCGGCGGCACGCCCTATGGCGCCAGCCACGTGGCTGGAGCACAAAATGACAAACCCATCAGCGCCGAAGAAAAAATCCTGTGCCGGTCGCTGGGGATGCGGCTGGCAACCACCGCTGCGGCGCTGACAAAAGCCTAACTACCCAAAAAACGAATCGCAAATTCGCGCACAAACGGCACGCTCAGGCGACGCTGCTCTGAGAAGGCCTGCTCGTCAATCTGATCGAGCAGAGCAAAGAGTGTGGCCGGATCCCGTGGTACCCGGCGCAGCAGGTAAGCGCTAACTGCTTCGGGCAACTCCAATCCACGAAGACGGGCTCGCAGGCGCATTGCCTCAGGCAACTGCGCCTCGCTCAGGGGGTACAAAGTCCAGACACCGCCCGAGGCCAATCGTGTGGCGAGGTCTGCCAACAAAAAGCCTGCCTGCGCAGGCGGGTAGCGCCCGGCTACCAGCAAACAACCGCCTGCCTCCTGCAACTGCTCGTAAAGGTCCAGTAGCGCCTCTTCCCAGGCGCGATCTGCACAGATATGCTCGACATCATCCACGCAGACCATGCTGCGTGGATCAAGCTCACTCAGCATTTGTGGCCCTACACTGTCCACACCAGTGGGCACATAAACCGTCAGCGGTATCGATTCACCTTTGCTCCGGCAACAGGCGTGCAGCAGATGCGACTTGCCACACCCGGGCGGGCCATGAAGATAGAGCATCTGTGGGGCGCCCACGCTCCCGAATCGACCAAGCACATCGAGTACCTGGCCGTTACTGCCGGTAAGAAAATTCTCGAATGAGGCGCTGTCAGACAATCGCAACGGCAGGTGGATTTGTCTAGTCATAACGCCCGTCAATGATCTGTCCTAATGGATGAGCGCTCGGCACCGGGGTCCGGGCGGATAAACCAGAAATAAACGTAGTGGAACGCGCTGACCAAAGTGGTTGCTACCACCAGCCATAGCAAGATCTCAGTGAGTACAGGCAAAGCAAGTAGATCGACACGCTCAACCATGATCAGCACCACCAGGGAAATCTGCAAGAAGGTGTTCAGCTTACTAACCGGGCTTGGGCGCATTTGCACTTCGCCATGCAGTGTCTGCAAGACCAACACACCGCCAATGATGCCAAGGTCACGAAAACCGATCAGCAAAAGCACCCAGAACGGGATATCCCCCGCTAATACCAGCATAATGTAGGTACTGACGATAAGCAATTTGTCTGCCAGTGGGTCGAGGATCGCACCGAGACGGGTGACATAGCCAAAGCGTTTGGCGATCCAACCATCAAGGCCATCGGTGATACCCGCAGCCAGAAAGACCACCAGCGCCGGGGCATACCGGCCCTCATGCAGGAAAAGGATCAATACCGGCACGGCACCGATACG
>JABINT010000116.1 GCA_018698075.1 Acidiferrobacteraceae bacterium | reverse complement strand
TGGTGATCACCCGCGCGAGAAACTGGATCTGTTTTTTCCAAACGACGCACCGTCTGGTCTCGTCGTGATTGTCCATGGTGGGTACTGGTTGAACTTCGATAAATCCTCGTGGTCGGATCTGGCCGAAGGGGCCTTGGGCAACGGATGGGCAGTTGCAATGCCCTCTTATACTCTCGCGCCAGAAGCCCGGATCGAAAATATCACCCACCAAATCGGATGCGCGATCACACACGCGGCCGAACAGATTGCAGGTCCAATCCGGCTGGCGGGGCATTCCGCTGGCGGGCATCTGGTTACACGCATGGTCTGCGATGACAGCCCGCTACCGCCGGCGCTGCTGGAACGGGTCGAGGGCCTGGTATCAATCTCCGGGTTGCACGATCTGCGCCCGCTGCAGTTAACAACGATGAACGAGCAACTGCATCTGACCCCAAAGAGTGCAGCCCTGGAGAGCGCTGTGTTGCACCGTCCTGCTGGACGGGCTCAGGTGGTGTGCTGGGTGGGCGGGGCTGAGCGCCCGGAATTTCTGCGCCAATCTGCCGTGTTGGCTGAAACCTGGGGTCGCGCAGGGGCAAAAACCCAACTGGTGGTTGATTCAGGCAAGCATCATTTCGATGTGATCGACGGACTCAAGGATCCCCAAAGTGACATGACACGCACTTTGTTAGGGCTTGCTTCCTGATCAGTCCGACCGGGCGAAAAGGCGGGTGCAACACTCAGCCATACGAAACGGTGAGACTAGATCGCTGGCAGCCGCCGAGGCTCACATAGCACGCATCAAGCATTTCGAAGAAAACCGTACTGCCGTGTGCTTTCAGCTGTTCGACGAGGCGCTTGCCCTAAGTGACCCCTATCATCAAAGGAGATCGTCGGTAAAAAGCCGGATGCTGCTACCGCATAGCTGCGATTTTCCTAATGTTGTGCGTGATAAAATGGCTCGCATGTCAACGGAACGCGTCGATACCGCCGCACTGCGTTTGCTTCGCGAGTATGAGGACGCCGAGTTCGTGCGCCGCCGCCCACGCTCGCGCGAGTTGCTGGAGCGCGGTCGCGCTTCCATGCCAGGCGGCGTGCCGATGTCCTGGATGACGGGTCTTTACGAGCATGCGACGATATTTCCAGTGGCAGGCGATGGGGCTTATTTCGAGGATGTGGACGGCCATCGCTATCTGGATATGAACCAGGTCGACATCGCGGGTTTTCTCGGCTTTGCCCCGGCACCGGTTACCAAAGCATTGAGCACCCAGGCAGCCCGGGGTTCGTCCTTTTTGCTGCCACCCGAGGATAGTATTGCGGTGGCGGAGAATCTCGCTGAGCGCGTGGGCTTGCCGTTCTGGCAATTCACAGGCGCGGCGTCAAACTCGAACGCGGAGGCGATCCGCCTGGCACGGGTCAGCACGGGGCGCGAGCGTGTGCTCATGTTCGAGGGGAAGTACCACGGTGACGTCGAGGATGTTCTGGGACGAAACGATGGCGATGGCCCGAAGGCTGAAGTACCCGGGCATGCTGCTCACGCGGCCCGAGGTGAGGTAACCATTTCGTTCAACGATATCACCGCGCTCGAGGCCGCGCTCGCGGGAGGCGACATCGCCTGCGTCCTCAGCGAACCTATGTTGACTAACTTCAATCTCATCTTTCCCGACGAGGGATTTTGGACGCAGGCCCAAGCGGCGATCCGTTCGGCCGGCGCCCTGCTGATTATCGACGAGGCCCACACCCACTCCTTTGCGTACGGCGGGCTGACGAAGGCGTGGCAACTCTCGCCCGACGTCGTCACGTTGGGCAAGGGGCTCGGCAGCGGGGTTCCTTTCGCCGCCTACGGAATGACCCAGAAGCAGGCTCGTGTGCTAGAGCGCCATTCGAAGCCTCCGTCGCCGTTGGAGAGCGGCGGTCTTGCCATTGTGACCGGCGGTACCACCTACGCGAGTGCGTTGGTGCTCGCCGCTGCGCGTGCCACGTTGGAGCAGTGCCTGACGCCCGAGGGGTACGCCCGAATTGACGCGCTTGGCAGAAGGCTCGCCGAAGGCCTCGAGGCGATTTTTGCGGATCGCGGACTTGCCTGGAGGGCGCCACAGATCGGTGGTCGCTCCGGGTGGGTGCTAGCTGCGGAGCTGCCACGCAATACCGAGGAATCTGCCGCGGCGATGGACATTTTTTTCTCCAATACACGGCGGGTGTTCATGGCTAACCGGGGCATCTGGGAGGCGCTAGATACGGCGGGTCCGGCATGCTCCTTTGCGCACAACGAGGCAGATGTGGATCTCTATCTGGAAGTAGCCGAGGCGTTCGTCGAAGTCACCACAATCCCTGCATAGGGTGCTACCTTGCCGTTGGAAGGTCGCAAGCGATGCATCTGCTTGGTTAAGACTGCAATGATTGGAAGGCCAGGGCAGGGTTGTTCTGACGGCTTGCGGTCCGGGAGCCGGCATTGCCGCTCGAAGAGGCCATTTTGCACGCTACCCGTGAATCAGCCTGGGCTGCATGGCTGGACCATGTGACCGGTGTGCTCAAGTCGGGATTCGCCGCAGACATTGTTGTGCTCGATCGTGATTTCTTTGCGCAAGGGCCAGCCTCGCTGCTAAAGACCACTGCGCAGCTGACCATGATGAACTGAGAGATTGTCTATTCGGTTTAGCGCGCCTGTGCGAACACAGTGCTGGCCCGTAGAGTCTTGGTTATTGCACTGCACTGCACTGCACTGCACTGACTCGTGAAACAACTCCTGTCCCTGAAAGCCCTCGGCCTGCGCTAATGTGATGAGCCGAAGCGGATTTTCGGCGTGGTGCTGGCGGGACAAATAAAACAAGGCCTGCATGTCAAACCCCCGTCCTGCACCGCTCTCGCCACTGATGAAATTATCCGCAACGATGAATTTGCGTTAAAAAACTCTAATAGCCGATGGCGCAGCCATCCTTGCGGGGTTCCGATGCGCCGGTCAGCACGCCTTCGTCCCAATTGATCTGGATCGCCTGGGCGCCGCCAATGGGCTTAGACGGGGCGCTGGTTTTGTGCCCCATATCCTGCAATGCCTTGACTGTATCGGCGGGCACACCACTTTCGATGTCCACCGGGGCACCCACATTCGGAAATAATCGGGGCAAGTCCATGGCTTCTTGCAGGTCGAGACCGTATTCGAAAAGGTTGGTCAGGAAATAGGCGTGGCCGAAGGATTGGTATTGGCCGCCCATCACTCCAAACGGCATTACCGCGCGACCATCCTTGACCAGCATGGCGGGGATGATGGTATGCATCGGCCGCTTGAGTGGTTGGATGCAATTCGGATGGGTTGGATCAAGGTTGAAACTGAGCCCTCGGTTTTGCAGGACAACGCCGGTTTTAGGCGCTACCAACCCGCTGCCGAAGGACTCGAACAGGGAATTAATGAAGCTGACAGCGTTGCGATCTTTATCAACAACAGTCAGGTAGACAGTGTCCCCGCCTGGCAATCCGGTGGAGGCCGGGTCGACCGTCGCCTTGGCGGGGTCGATACGGCCACGCAACTGGGCAGCATAGTCGGCAGACAATAGTTTCTCCACGGGGACATTGACCTGATCGGGATCACTGACCAGGGCATTACGATCCGCATAGGCTAAACGACCGGCTTCGATAAACAGGTGCAGGCGTTCCGGGGATAACCGGTCGAACTTGTCCAGGCCCATCTCGGCCAGAATATTCAACATCATCAGGGCAGCGATGCCTTGGCCATTGGGCGGGCATTCATAAACCTCATGGCCGCGATAGGATGTCCTGATCGGGTCAACGTATTGCCCGGCAGCTGTGGCGAAATCATCCATACTATGACAGCCGCCGACGCTTTTAAGATGGTTGACGATATCTTCGGCGCCAGCGCCATGGTAAAACCCATCGCGGCCTTGAGATGCGATTATTTCCAAAGTCGCCGCGAGTTCGGGTTGGCGGTGCAGAGTTCCGGATTTAGGTGTTTTGCCATCGGACATAAAAATCCGTTTCGCTGTCGGGTCCTTGGCCAACATGGCCTCGCATCTTTTCCAGTCCGATGCGATCCGATCATGCACGGGGTATCCCTCGCGGGCGTAATGAATGGCGTATTGAAGCGTGTCTGCGATCGAACGGGTGCCGTGATCGTCAAGCAATTGGCACCAGGCATCAATGGCGCCGGGTACGGTTACGGCGTGGGGCGAATGTTGGGTAATTTCACTCACTCCCTGATCCTTTAACCATTCCGGCGTTGCCTGGCCCGGTGCGCGTCCGGAACCGTTGAAGGCAATAATATCGCCACTGCCTTTTGGCGCATAGAGAACAAAACAATCGCCGCCGATGCCCGTCGATTGCGGCTCAACGACGCATTGCACGGCACAGGCGGTTACGGCGGCATCCATGGCGTTGCCGCCGGACCTTAGTACGTCAATGGCTGCCGAGGTCGCCAGTGGATGGGACGTCGCTGCCATGCCGCCTGCGGCGTGAACTGGCGATCTTCCGGGTAATTCAAGGTTTCTCATGATGATCCTTTAGCATGATTTTTTCACGATAATACCTGTTTTGTGATATCTACTAGCCACTTTTGTAGGATTGGAGTAGTCTTTCAGTCAAGCGCAAGGGAGAGGGGGTTGAATTAGCTGGAAAATCTACTCTTTGGAGAATTTTTGTCTCTTCCTTGAAAATAAAACTCTTTGCTTAGGGAGGATCTAATGAAGAAAACCTTATTGCGCGGTCTGGCCGTGCACGCATGCGTCCTTGCCGTGGTTGCGGCATACACCCCAAGTGTCGCCCAAGCGGCTGGTCAGGCGCCCAAATGTTCCACTGCTAAGTTGATCGTGCCGTGGAAAGCCGGTGGCGGCACCCAAGTGATCTTTGCGATCTTTGAAAAAGTGGTTCAGCAAATGAATGTTGAATCGAAGATCAAACTGGTCATGATTCCCGGCCAGGGCGGCAACAAGGGCGCCAAGGAAGCGGCCAAGTCCAAGCCTGATGGCTGCACCCTGTTCGCCATTCACCAAAGCGCCGTTACCAGTTATCTCAATGGTCGCATTCCGTTCCACTATGACAATTTCGAAACCATTGCGCTGTTGACCTCGACGCCTGATATTGTCGGCGCCAGCAAGGACGTTCCTTGGAATAACTTTGCCGAGTTCCAAAAAGCGACCTTGGCAGCACCCGGCACCGTTAAAGTCGGCGCCACTTTTGGCTCTACCAGTCAGTTCTATTGGCTGGTCCTGGAATCCAAGACCGGTATGAAATTCAAGTTTGTTCCCTATGACGGCACCCGTGAGCGGATGACGGCTATTCTTTCCGGCGCCATTGATATGGGCGGACTGAATGTTGCTTCTGGCCGCAAGTATCTAGAAAATGGCGACCTTAAAGGGTTTGCCATTGCGTCGGCGGAACGTTCCAAGCATTTGCCGGACATGCCGACCCTGAAGGAGTTGGGCGTTGACATGATTTATGCTCTTCAACGCGGCATCGTCGCGCCGAAGGGCACGCCCCGGGATATCATCGATTATTGGGCCGATGTGTTTAAAAAGGCCGCGGCAGATTCTGAATTTTTAGAACAGATGGATGCCAAGGGCACTGGCGTCGATTACGTCGGCCCCGATGGGTATCGCGAGTGGGCAGATAAAATGTTCAAGGAGCATGAAGATATCGCCATTCAGATCGGTTTGTGGAAGAAGGATTAAGAATACCGTTTAAGTTCTGCTGAATTCGGCCCGGGCTGCAATTATGGGTCCGGGCCGTTTTCAATTTTAGAGAGGCCTTTGTGAAACGTCTTAACCGTGATTCTATTATTGCCATCGCATTGCTGCTATTTTGCGGCGTTTTTTTCTGGGCGAGTTTCGATATCCGCACGCCTAATTATGGCGTTCTCAAGCCGTCCACATGGCCGAGAGTGATTATCGGCATCATGTCGTTTTTGTCCCTGATTTATCTGATCCAGTCGCTTAAGGGGAACCCGAATATCGCCACGGCAGGGAAGTCTGATCGCGAGCCGGGATTTCGGGGGTGGGTCGATTACTGGCGTAACCCGCTTTGGTGTTTCGCGCTGTTTTTTGTTTACTTGGCGTTATTGCCGATCTTAGGCATGCTGATTGACGGAATTCTCTTCGTCTATGTGCTGATGGGCGTCCTCGGCGGCTGGGACGGTAAAAAGCCCCTAACTCACGCCTACATCGCCGTGCTGACCATTGGTTTCATGTGGAGTCTGTTCACCTTTGGTCTTGGCGTGATGCTGCCTTCGGGTATCTTTATGGATCCGATTTAGGGGGCAGGCCGTGGTTATCGACAATATTCTTGCCGCCATCGATGTGCTGGCCAATGGCCACGCTTTATTATTAATGGCGGTGGGTGTGGCCGGTGGATTGATTGCCGGCGCCATTCCCGGTTTCACCATCGCCATGGCGGTAGTGCTGACTTTGCCGTTCACTTTTGGGATGTCGGCACACTTGGGGCTGGCGACCATGGTCAGCGTTCTTGTTGGCGGCCTGTCGGGCGGCCTGATGGCGGGGATATTGACCGGCATACCCGGTACGCCATCGTCGGTGGCGACCACCTTCGACGGCTTTCCTATGGCCAGAAATGGTGAACCGGGCTTGGCACTCGGTATTGGTGTGTGGTCGTCTTTTTGCGGCGGCATTATCAGTGCCGTTCTGCTGATGACCCTGGCGCCGCAGCTTGCCAAGATCGGGCTGGAATTCAATCCATGGGGCTATTTTATGCTGGTGATGTTCGCGCTCACCATCACCGCCAGCCTGGCTGGCAAGAATATGATCAAAGGCCTGATCGCTGGTGCATTGGGACTATTGCTCAGAACCGTCGGCGAAGACGAAGCCGCCGGCATGGCGCGCTTTGATTTTGGCTCCGATGCTTTGCTGGGGGGCTTTGACTTCATCGCCGTTCTGATTGGGCTTTTTGCTTTCAGCCAGTTGTTGAATGATGTTCGCGACCGCGAAACGGCGAAAAAATCGCTCACCCAACGGAGCACAATCCAGGTCAAGATCGAACATCGCCGCGCCATCGCCGAAATTCTAAAACGCTGGACCATCGTCGTCCGATCTTCGCTGATCGGCGTGTTTACCGGTATTCTGCCCGGCGCCGGGGGCTCCATCGCCAACATTCTTGCCTATGACCAAACCAAGAAGGCATCCAAGTATCCGGAAAAATTTGGCACCGGAATCGCTGACGGCATCATCGCGCCGGAAAGCTCCAACAACGCGGTCGAAGGCGGCGCGCTGATCATCCTGATGGCCTTGGGTATTCCCGGTGACGTGACCGCGGCGATCATGCTCGGCGCGTTGTTGATGAACGACGTTGTGCCCAGTCCGTCGTTCATCACCGATGAACCGGTACTGGCTTATTCCATCTTCATCTCGTTTTTCATCGCCACCTTCATGATGCTGGGACTGCAATCGGTGATGTTGAGAGTTTTCGTTCGGGTCACCAGGATTCCGATGTACGTACTGGCAAGCATCATCTTAGGATTCTGTGGCATCGGCGTCTTCGCGCTGCAGAATGTCAGCTTCGACCTTTGGACCTTGTTATGGTTTGGGATTCTCGGTTTCACTATGCGGCACTTCGGGTTCCCCCTGGTGCCGATGATCTTAGGGGTCGTGCTGGGTAATATTGCCGAATTAAATTTGGCCCGGGCGTTGGCGATCACGCCTGACCTGACGCCCTTTTTCACCAGGCCATGGTCGCTCTTTTTCATGATTATCACTATATTTTCAGCCCTGTTTCCGATGTTTCAGGGGCACCGGATCAAAGAAAAGGCCTGGACCCTGTTCTATTTGCCAACGGCGTGTTTTGCCATCTCTTTGCCGTTGTTCATGATGGGTGGACTCACCCGGCCGGTATTGGCGGCGTTCTTGCTTTGCTTTGGCACCTATCTGTTGTGGCAGCGAAAACAAAATGGCTGGCGGTTTAAGGCATAGCTACGGGTTAGGTCTGAACCTACGCCTAAACTTGGCTCGGGCCATCGCCTTTTCCAGGCTGAATTTATTCGAACTGTGATGCCAGCGCCGACGTCGGCACCGGCAGGTACGTCAGTGCGAATCCTGCAACATCATGTGTGCGCATTTTTCGCCGATCATAATTGCGGCCGCATTAGTGTTTCCAGAAACAACGGTTGGCATAATGGAGCAGTCGGCGACTCGTAGCCCCTCGATGCCGCGAACTCTCAGCCGAGCGTCTACAACGGCTTTTGGATCACTTCCCATGCGACAGGTCGACGTTGGATGAAAAATCGTGTTGCCCGTTTCCCTGGCATGGGCCAGTAGTGCATCATCGGTCACGTGCTCGGCCCCGGGTTCCCGCTCCATCTTGACATATCTGGCAAAAGCTGGAGCCTGGGTGATCCGGCGGACCATTTTCAGCCCTTCGATCATCAGTCGGCGATCATAGTCGGTGGACAGATAATTAGGCGTGATCCTTGGGTGCTGTAACGGATCGGAAGACCTGATCATCACCTCGCCACGGCTCTGGGGGCGAAGCTGGCATACCGACGCCGTGACACCGGAATATGAGTGCAATTCACCACCCAGCTTTGTGGCGCTAAAGGGGATGAAATGGACTTGTACGTCCGGAGTCTTTGATTCAGGCAGTACCTTGGTGAAGACCCCCACATGACCCGCACTGATTGTCATTGGGCCACGTCGGAACAAGGCGTAACGTAACCCGGTCCACATGAGGCGGACAGGATTGTTAACGTCATCGTTGATCGACATGGGCCGGTTCAGTTCCAGTAAAACCCGCGACTGGTAGTGGTCCTGCAGATTAGCGCCCACTTCCGGATTATCGTGCACGATGTCGATGCCGAGTCCTTGCAGATGTTCGCCCGGCCCAATGCCGGACAATTGAAGCAATTGGGGCGAATTAATTGCGCCGCCGGCCAGTACGATCTCGCCACTGACGTTCACGCTCTTTTCCCGTCCATTCTTGTGGTAGCGAATACCACTAGCGCGTTTTCCGTCGAACAGTATCTTCAATACCATCGCTTCGGTCTCAACGCGCAGGTTCGGCCGCTTCATGATCGGCTTCAGATAGCCCACCGCCGAGGAGCAGCGCCTTCCGTTTCGGGACGTGGTTTGGAAGTTTCCGACGCCTTCCTGATCTGCGCCGTTAAAATCATCGTTTCGTGGAATCCCGGTTTCCTGCGCCGCCTCTATGAACGCATCGCAGACTTGTCGTTTGTCACGAATATCAGAAACCTTCAGTGGTCCGTCGGCGCCGTGGTAGTTGTCCGCACCTCTTATCTGATCTTCAGATTTCATGAAAAATGGCAGTACGTCGTCATAGCGCCAGCCGTCATTTCCCAGCTGACCCCAGTGATCGTAATCTTCTTTTTGGCCGCGAATATAGACCAGGCCGTTGATCGAGCTCGAGCCGCCCAGCACTTTGCCTCGGGGCCAAATTAGACTACGGTTGGCAATGCCTTCATCGGCGTCGGTTTCGTATCCCCACGAAAGCGGCGATGTCATGGTGCGGTAATACCCGATCGGGATGTGAATCCAAACGTTGCGATCCTTGGGGCCAGCCTCAAGCAACAGCACGCGGTTTTTCGGATCTTCCGACAAGCGATTTGCTACTGGACAGCCGGCAGAGCCGGCGCCGATAACGATGTAGTCATAGATCTCAGTCATCAAATTTCCAAATCTGTGAAGTCCCAAACGCCCGTGCAAAATCCGCTGCGCGCTGGACCGTAGTCAGATACTTTCATATCCCCAAGGTGTATTGCAAAAAAATCTGTCGGCACATTAATCCGTTTGCCAATGGCCATTAGTGATTTTGGCTATCACCCCTCCTGAGTATAGGGCCGCCAAGACTGAGAGTACGTCGACCGTAGCGGAGCCCTAGGTAACTGAAAGTAAGAGCTAAAAATGGTCGTCCGTTGGTCGCCGCCTATCGGAGTGGCAAGTCAATTTACGTTGGGCGGCAGCTGTTTAATGTAGACATCCTGTTGTGGAAAAGGAATTTCAACTCGATGTTTTCGAAATTCTCGGTCAATACCACACAACAGTAAATCTATTGCCCGTCCCTTGAGTAATGGGTCTGAAATCCAGCAGAGCAACTCGAAATCAAGGCTGGAGGCGCCAAACGCTCGGAATCGGACATGCGCTTCGGGAGAGTCTGATATCAACTTCTCGTCGAACGCCACACGCAACAGAATCTCCCGCACCAGATCGATATCGCTACCATAGGCAACGCCTACTGGTACCCGCAAGCGCCGTTGTGGTTTTGGACCACCGGTCTCATTTGTAATTTTAGCCTGCCCCATTACGGCGTTGGGTACAGTGATTTCAATATCATCACGCGTAAGCAGGCGAGTGGAACGAAGTCCGATGTGGGTAACCAGGCCTCGCTCCCCACTATCCAGGATGATGAGATCGTTTATCTTGTACTGAGCATCGGCCATAATGAAAACACCAGCAATTAAATTTGATAGCGTGTCTTTGGCAGCGAAACCCACTGCTAAACCGACAACACCGGCTGACGCCATCCAACCGGTAGCATCTAGGTTCCAGAGTTCAATAACTACAAATACTGCCAGTGCCCACACCAGCATCTTTCCAACATTATTAAATAATGGCAAAGTTGTAGGCTGAATTGCGCCGAAGTGCTCTGGTGTTGAACTGGCCGCACCAAATAAGCTCTTAAGCAAGCCTGCCAGAGAGAGTGCCCATACAATCACGATAATAGTGAATAGAAGTTTCACCGTAACAAAGGCAATTTTATCGTCCAGGCCGAGATTCACTACAGCAAGAGCGAGGCCGCCTAATACAATAGTCTTGACTAGAGGTTCCTGTATAAACGAAATCATCCTATCGTCTAGGTCAGACTGGGTTCTACCTGCTAATCTTTTGAGGGTTCTATCTATTACCAGAGATACAAGCCGCGACAAAAGCACTGCTGCTAGAACGATGATTACTGCCTGAGCGATACGGCTATCAGGTAGGTAAACGTTAATTTGTTGAAGTATTTGTTCGATCTCGTGATTCATTTGTAGGCACCTTCAAAATAGTTCAAGTGACAGCGAGTCAGCATATATTACTGAGTCTTATTAATCATTGATTGTATTGTGAGGGTGGGTAGTTGCACTACATCGCAGGACCGTTCTGGGACCCAGTAATGGGAGCGATCGTTTCGATGCTGCTCGAGGACCCTGCACAAAACTA
The DNA here is from genome assembly GCA_018698075.1 of Acidiferrobacteraceae bacterium. Taxonomy (GTDB): domain Bacteria; phylum Pseudomonadota; class Gammaproteobacteria; order Arenicellales; family UBA868; genus UBA868. The sequence continues at coordinate 21,240 of JABINT010000116.1, read as the reverse complement.
ATTGATCTCTTAAGTTGCCCAACCAGCAATCATTCTTCGCTTTAGCTTTACACTAAATCGCACAGCCCGATATCAGTCTTTTGGATAACTGATGGAAGCGATAGGCAAGTAATAAGCCGGTCGCGGTCAGCCCCATGGCAAGCCCCCACCACAGACCGGCACCACCAAAGTCCATCCAGAATGCCAGCCATGATCCGCCACCGATGCCGAGAATCCAGTAGCCGAATCCTGCAATCCACAGCGGTGCTACGCTGTCTTTGACGCCACGTAAGGCCCGCGCCGCGATTGCCTGCAGCCCGTCGAATACCTGGAAGATGGCCGCAATAGTGAGAAATTCGATCGATAAAAGTGATACCACTGTAAAACCGGGATCGGAAGGGGAAATAAAGATATCGATGATGTACGCGGCAAAACCCAGTGGAATGATCATCATCACGACCAGAATCAAAACACCAATGAGCATTCCGAGTATCCCGGACTGTCGCGCGGTATCCAGACGATTTCTGCCAGCACCATGGGCGACCCGAACCATGGTGGCTTCAGCAATACCCAAGGCAATTACGAAGGGTATGCCGGCCCACGACATCACTATTTCATAAGCCGCGAGTGTCTCGGCACTGATGATGCCCGATAGAATTGACGCAGCGGAAAACATCCCCGCTTCCAGGAATACCAGACCGGCTACCGGCAAACCGAGGACCATAATTTCCTTGCAAATTGTGGTATCTAGCTTCCAGCGCTCGGCAAATATCCCGTACCCACGCAGCGCAGTGGTTTGGTAGACATGCCAGAGTAAAGCAAGGAACATCAGCCAGGATACGATGCTGGTAGCGAGCCCGGCTCCGAAAAGGCCCAATGGGGGAATGCCCCAGCCACCGTGCACCAACCATAGAGTCAGAAAATAGTTAACCAGTACCGCCACTGTGGTAATTACCATGACGGCTTGGGGTCGAGCAAGGGCCGAGACAAAGTTTCGAAACACAGCGAAAAACAGCATCGGGAGTACGCAAGCACTTAACCCATGCAGGTAAGGCACCACCAGTTGAAGCACTCGGGGATCCTGATCAGTCCATTCCAAGATGATATCGAGATGCCATATCAATATCATTGAGGGTGTGCCGAGCAACAACGAAACAAAAATTCCCTGCCGCACGGCAAGTCCTGCCTGTTTTTTATCTCCTGCACCCTCCGCTTGCGCGCATAACACCCCTACGATAGACAGCAAGCCCATTAGAATGACCAGTACCTCAAACGACAAATTGCCGGCAATGCCTACGGCCGCCAGTTCGTAGTACCCAAGTTTTCCAACCACCATTTTGGTGGTGACAAACATGGCAAATTCAGCAAGATAGGCGGCAGAAAGCGGCAATGCGATGCGCATCAACGTTACCGCCTCACTTCTAGTTTCCGAGTTTGTGATCAAGGGCGATCCTTTAAAAAAAGCGCAAGTATATGGAGAATAATCGATCGGATCTTTAACACTCTGGCGCCAGGCATCCCATCACGTCCACCCCCGTACTTAGCCCTTACGACCGACACACCGGCTGCTAAAAGGATAGGTCGGTAAGCGTATGTAGTTTCTAGTAAAAAATGACTGGCCCGGAATGAGTCGAACTGGCTGATAAGTTATTGAATTGTTAAAGTAAGTTACGCAACCGCCAATAGTTACCGTCAAAGTTACCGTCTAAAGTGCTGGATTGGGTTGGACCTGGCTCGATCCAGGCAAATTAGAAAAGACAGTACTGGTTGATTACGGTGCACAATTGCACCACGATTGTACGATAGGGAAACTCCGTTGAGACAGTATGAAAATGCCGCGAGTCGTATGAGTCCTCAGGTTACGCTGTCTTGGGGTTGGTATCGCCGATGACCAAAGTCGATCAGTTCGAGAGCGCTTTTCGGGCAGCTGATAAGCCGGTCTTTGAATTCCTCCAACCCGTAGTGGAGCGCGCACTCGTTGTGACTGATCTACGAGGTGCTGATGCAGCTGCCTTCGGTAATCGGGTTCGTGACTTCCTGGCGGTGCTTGGCAACGGTGTGCAGTGGGATCTCGATGATGGTGATTCCTTCACGACGATCGAAGCGCTCCTTGAGCGTGTGAATATGCGCAATCCAGACCTCATTTGTACGTATCGCAGCCTACATAGTGAAGCTTGGCGCTGGCCATACAGCCTGGGCGAATACCTCGATGTTCTAACCCAGGTCGCACCTTGCCCCGTGCTAGTGTTTCCGCACCCGCGAGCCGATCGTACGAATGGTCACACGCTTCAAAGCACGGACATCGTCATGGCCATAACCACTCACTTGGCTGGTGATAACTCGCTGGTCAATAACGCGGCAGGGTTTACCAACAATGGCGGCACCCTATGGTTAGCACATGTGGAGGACGAGAAGAGTTTCAGTCGATTCATGGACACAATATCGAAGATCGACGCCATTGATACAGACACATCGCGCGAACGGATCTTAGCCCAGATGCTAAGGGAACCCAGCGATTACATCCGGTCCTGCAAGGAGGTGATGGTCAGTCATCGCCCTTCGGTGCATGTCGAGAAGATCGTAACCGTTGGTGGTCGCCTAGCTGAATTCCGCCGCCTCATTGACAAATACACCGTCGATCTACTCGTGATGTATACCAAAGACGCGGACCAGTCTGCGATGCACGGTCTTGCGTACCCGCTGGCCATCGAGTTGCGGGAGATTCCGCTGCTCTTGCTCTGATTTTATGATTCCCGCTGCGTTCGCACTTACCGGCGCCACCCAGCAGGGCCACGACGTCGCGCAAGTTCCTGTTGGTGTGACCCTTCTGTTTACGGCGCTGCTGATGGCGATGATCTTGTGTCTCGCGTTGGAGGAGAAACTCCACGCCAAGAAGTCTGTCATTGTGGGGCTCTTCGCCGTTGTCACCCTGCTGCTTGGTGCCGCTTTTGATCTACTGCCGTTCGGGAGTGTCTTGGTCGGGGGCCACGAGATCGATCTACCCGTATACGTGCCGGCGATCGACTGGAACGTGATCGCGATCATTCTCGGCTCCAGTCTGTTTGTCGACGTGACGTCGCGCTCGGGCCTATTCACCTGGATCGCGATCACACTGACTAAAACCTCCGCAGGAGATCCGCTGAAGTTGCTTGTTTACTACGGAGTGATGACAGTGGTTTTTTCCGCTGTCCTTAACAATGTCACTGCCATGATCATTGTCGGATCATTGACTGGAGTTTCGTTGAATCGGCTGGCGCGAAGCAATCTGCTGCTTGGGTTCCTGATTATCGAGGGGCTTTTAACGAACGTGGGTGGCTTGCTCACCCTGATCAGTTCGGTACCGAACATCATCGTTGGCACGGCCGCCGGTATTTCGTTCATCCGCTTCTTCGTGGTTGCTGGGCCATTCGTGCTGGTGGCAACCCTTGTGACGCTCTGGTTGGGTGCTCGTGTTTTCAACGTAAGGCGTCTAGTGACTCCTGAGGAGCGTGAGCAGGCCGCGCGTCTGGTTGCAGGCTTCGACGAGCGTGACGGTATCGAGAGCCAAGCATTTTTCTGGTTTGGGACTGCGATGCTTATCGCGTTCATCGCTGTAATTGCCACTACCTCGGTTCTGCCGCTGATCCAAGACTTGGGAATGGGTTATGTGGCCATAACCTTCGGCGTAATTATGCTTTTACGTTTCAAGGCCATAGCGGACAAGTTCTACCAGGCAATCGACTGGGATCTCTTAGGGTTTTTCGCGGCACTATTTGTGGTCATCAACGTTATGGAGCACGCGCTAGTGCTGGAGTTAATCGGCACGGGCCTCGCCCACGTCATTGGATTGGGCGATACCCTGGGCGCCGGTCTGATCGTTGTGTTAGGGGCCACTGTGAGTTCGGTTACAGACAATATTCCGCTTGCAGCGATGCTGGCAAAGATCCTTAGCGCGCACCCTGTCATTGGCTCCGATCCGGATTCACCCTTCTGGTGGGCTGTGGTGTTTGGCGCGAACCTGGGTGGGAATCTAACACCCATCGGCTCAGCTTCGACCCTGGTCGCGGTCACGATCATCCACAAATATGAGCTAACCCTATCTTTCGCCGGCTTTGTAAAACGGGCTTTGCCTTTCGCTGCAGTTCAGATTCTGCTCGCCGTTGCTTACATCGTACTTTTCGTTTGATTGTTGCAGCATGAGCGTGCCTAGATTTTAAAAAACGAATTTCTATTTCTGCTCCTTGGAGCGGTTGTGATAGTCGCAGATACATTGGTACAGCGCATGGTTGACCCCGAAAGCAAGCCAAATCCTGCGCTTTGCAACATAACAAGTGGGGGACTGCACCCCCAATTAGGCTGACTCCAACAGGTCATCTGGCGAGGAATCAAACCCTTCACGGTCATCTTCCTGTTCCCGCTGAGTGGTGTTGTCAGCGCCGACATTTGCGGTACTGCCTTAGTCGTAGACGGCGACACCATCGCTATCAGCGGCATGAAGGTACACCTTAGTGGGATAGACACTCCAGAGAAAAAACAAACCTGTAGAAAAGTCGGCGCCACATGGCGTTGCGGTTATGAAGCCACGAAACTTTAAGGGGTTGGAATTACAACAAAGAAGCCAGGTGTATTGGAGATACAAAAGATCGCTATGGCCGCTTAGTCGCAGATTGCTTTGTTGATGGGTATAACGTCAATGCAGGGCTGTAGGCGGGTTCAGCGCAAAAAAAAGCGGCGCTATTCAAAGCGCCGCTCCGAGTGGATAGAAATAAGGTTTTAGATCTGTTTACTGCATAACCTTGGTCCAGACCTTGTCGATCAGGGACTGGGCCTTGGGTGAGCAGGTTGGGGCAAAAAATACGTTCAAATCCGACGGTGGGTTGATCTCCGGCGCTGATTTCAGCTCATCCGAATAATAGGCTGCGGTGCCCTTGACGGCATCGCCGTAACCCTGGTTTTCTGTCAGCATCGCCATGTTGACCGGATCCATCATGAAGTTCATGAACTTCTTTGCGTTTTCGACGTTCTTGGCGCTCGTGGGCACCACCATGCTGTCGTACCAGCCGACCACACCTTCTTTCGGGTAGGCATAGACGATAGGCGCACCGGTCAGGCGACCCAACCGGGAGTAACCACTCCAGTGATTGGTCATTATGGCTTCACCACTTGCCAGCAGGTCACTCATGGTTTCAGAGTTATAGGCGACCACAGATTCCTTCTGCGTGACGAGCATGTCCTGGATCTGCTTCATTTGCTTCGCATCTTCGGAACAAAACGGTATGCCGAGATAGATGTTAGCCAGACTGATGACTTCATCCGGGGTCTGGAAAACGCTCAGACGTCCATTGAGTTCATCGGATGGCTCGAAGAATTCTTTCAGTGATGCACCCGTACCGGAATACAGTTCGCTGTTGTACGAAAATGACGTCGTGCCCCACTGCCAGGGCCCGCTATATTCCTGCTCCGAATCCCATTCCGGAAAGGTCCAGCGATCCTCCATGTTTTTAAAATTGGACAGCGCATGTACGCCGACTTTCTGAATCAAGCCTTCGTTGATCAAGATCGGCACGAAGTTCTGGCTAGGCACGACGATGTCGTATCCAGTGGCGCCGGCCTGCAGTTTCGCCAGCAGGGTTTCATTCGAATCGTAGGTATCCACGGAAACCTTGATGCCAGACTCTTTCTCGAACTTGGCAATGAGTTCTGGCGGGGTGTACTCCGTCCAGTTATAGATGAACAACTCGCCCGAGGCCTGTGCCAATCCTGAGATCAGCACCGCTGTGATTGCGGCGAATGTGGTGAAAAGACGTTTCATATTACTACCTCCTATTGGTACGATTATTGTCGATTAGTAGACTTACAAAATCAGTGTTCAGTGCTGGTCTGTGTCTTTCTTGAGAGAATCCAGTATGCCGTAACAATGGCGATCGAGGCAAGCAGTAGCATGGTCGAGACTGCATTAATCTCCGGCGTCAGGCCACGGCGGATCATCGAATAAATATAGACAGGCAAGGTCGTTGAACCGGCCCCGCCCACCATCAGTGTGATAATAAAATCATCCATAGATATAACGAAAGCCAGCATGGCGCCGGCGACGATACCCGGCATCAGCAATGGCATGGTGACAAAACGGAAGGTTTCCCATTGTGATGCATAAAGATCACGCCCGGCCTGCTCCAAAGTGGTGTCCATGCCTTCCAGCCTCGCGCGAATCGGCATGAAGGCAAAGGGAATACAGAACGTGATATGGGCGATGATCACATTGCCCAGGCCCAAGTTCATGCCAATCGCGGAAAAGAAAATCAGAACCGCCACCGCAGTTACGATCTCTGGCACCATCAGCGGCAGCGTAATCAGCCCCAGCGAGACTGTCTTGCCGCGGAAGTTGCCACCTCTGGCGAGCACCAGGGCTCCTATGGTGGCAATAGCCGTGGCAAAAACCGTTGCTACCGTCGCGACGATCAGCGAGTTCCAGACCGCTTTTTGGATATCGGAGTTGTTAAAGGCCTTCAGATACCAGTCTATGCCGAATCCGCCCCAGTTCATAACCATGCGGTTGGCGTTGAATGAGTAAACAATCAGTACGATGATAGGCAGGTACAAAAAGATGAAGAAAGCGATCGTCCAGGAACTGAGCCCGCGATAGTGGCCCACGGGAAGCATCTTTTTGCCCTTGCGCGTGGACGGCTTTTGTATTTGATCGCTCATGATCAGGCGCTCCCTTCCATAGCCGCCCGATTCTTGGCCGCCCTGGCGTAGAAGATCAAGGTGATGATCACAACAGACAACAACAGCATGGATAAAGCCCCACCAAAGGGCCAGTTGCGTGCAGACGCGAACTGAAACTGAACCAGGCTGCCGAGCATCAGCTTCTTGCCTCCGCCCAGCAGGTTTGGCGCAATAAACGCGCCAAGACAGGGGATGAATACCAGTATACAACCGGCAATGATTCCGGGCTTGGACAAGGGGATAACGACCTTGGTCATGATCTCGAAGCGGTTGGCGTACAGATCGCTTGCGGCATCCAGCAGGCGGAAATCTAGCTTTTCCAGGCTGGCATAGATGGGCAGTACCATCAGCGGCAGATAGCTGTAGGTTAGGCCAATAGCGATGGCGCCGTCCGAGTACATCATGCGCAACGAATCGTCGATGATGCCGGTCGCAAGCAAAGGCGCCTCGATCACACCCCCACGGCCCAGGATAATGATCCAGGCAAAGGTGCGTATCAGCAGGTTAGTCCAGAACGGGATAGTGACCAGGTAAATATAGAAATTGCGGCGGTTCTCGGGCTGCAGCGTGATGTAGTAGGCGACCGGGAAACCGAAAATCAGGCACAGCAGGGTAGCGCCGAAGGATAACTGGAAGGAGCGGAAGATGATGTTGAGATAGCCCGGATTGAAGACCAACTTGTCTTCCAGGTCGTATTCAAAAGCAATCTTGATGTAGGCGGCCAGTGACCCTATCGGTTTGACGCCGCCATAGGGATTGGGTTCCAGAAAGGAAAACACACCCATGATGACCATGGGTATCAGCATGAAAATGCCGATCACGAAATAACTCGGTGCAAGGCCCAGCCAGCGCCGTCCGGCGGCGCTCTTGGGTAACCAGTCGCTCATTGCGCCAGGACCTTCAAGGCACGGGCCGAGAATGAGACCGCGATCGGGTCACCTATCGCGAAGGGCAGCTCACCATCCTCGCGCGGACGCGCCTGCGCTGTTAATTCGATTCCGTCGCCCATGTCCACCGTATAAGCCGCCTGGTTCCCCAGGTAGACAAGGTTTTTGACCTTGCCCGGTCGGTTGCCAGAGTCGTTTTCCTGGTCGAGGACAGACAGCATGATTTTTTCGGGCCGCAGGAATAGCGTAACCTGATCACCAACTTTGTGGTGGCCGCTGTTTTCGGTCTCGAACAGGCTTTGTGCGCCAATCCTGCAGGTCAGCAGATCATCGTTGAGATCCACAATCTCGCCATCCAGAAAGTTCGTATCGCCGATAAAGTCCGCCACGAAACGGTTGACCGGATGCTCGTAGATGTCCGTCGGCTTGCCGATTTGCTGAATCTCGCCATTGGACATAACCGCGATCCGGTCACTCATCGCGAGGGCTTCCTCCTGATCGTGAGTGACAAAGACGAAGGTAATGCCGGTCTCTCTTTGAAGCTGCTTGAGCTCTTCGCGCATGGCTTGCCGGAGTTTCAGATCCAAAGCCGAGAGCGGCTCATCGAGTAAAAGCACCTTTGGGCTTGGTGCCAGGGCGCGAGCCAGGGCGACGCGTTGCTGCTGACCCCCGGAAAGCTGGTTGGGACGGCGGTCTCCCAGCTCCTTCATCTTGACCAGAGTCAAAACCCGCTCGACGGTGGCTTTGATTTCCGGCTTGGGTTTTTTGAGGCGCTCTAGACCAAATGCAACGTTGTTGGCGACAGTCATGTGAGGGAACAGGGCATAATGCTGGAACACCGTATTCACCGGACGCCGATTCGGTTCAAGATTCTCGATCTCTTCATCGAACAGCATGATTTCACCGCCGGACACCTGTTCAAAGCCGGCAATCAGGCGTAACAGGGTGGTTTTTCCACAGCCGGAGGGGCCTAGCAGGGTGAAAAATTCGTTATCGTTGATAGTCAGGGAAACGTTATCGAGCGCCTTGACCGCCTGATTGGAGTCGGGGCTGTAGATTTTAGTAACACCACGAATATCAACTGCAGTAGTCATGCTTTACCTTATATAAGTGATAGTTGCATTTTTTTGTAGGGAGCGTAAGCCTCGACGCCCGCCATACTCCGACCATCAGGGTACGTGGCTATCTTCCTGAATCGCACCAGATTGAGCATGTGGATGAGTCCTTTTTGGACATTTTCACGAAAAGCCATGAATCCCTCCTTGGTAGAATCAATATAACTGTTCATACAGAGCACCTTGGCTCAATAGAGCGGCGATATGAACGCTGAAGGTTAGCACAGACATATTTACATTTGGCTTTGTCAGTTTCCGCTATAAAAAACCCCAGCGAACGAATACTGTCGCTAATTCACTGAGTTAAAAGAGTTCTTGAGTTCTTAGTCTGCCGGATCAACGGCATGGCAGGCGACCGGATAATCGACATTCTTGCCAATCTGACGGGACTTGGGCGTAATCTTGGAGCCGATATTCTGAGCCAGTGCGGGTTTGTTCATTAGGTTTGATTTATCCCAAGAAATCCCAACAACTTAACCCGATCCTAAGCCACCCGGGTTTTTATGTCTGCGCCTTAGTTGAGGCTGTTGTGATTCAATGGGGTATGGCTTTGGACCTCAAAGAGGTGTCGCGAGGAAATATGACAGAGGTACTGTGCGTTCTCGCGAGAGTGACGTACACAAACGTGATGCCGTGAAGGCGGTTGATGATTGGCAAGGAAGATTGGCACTATCGTTAGCAACTGAACTTAGAGGCTAAGGTAACGAAGCTTAACCGACCAGTGGCCTGACATATCGCGACATTAATTGCTGTTCGCAATTACCTACCGCGGAGACGAGGGTCCAGTGCATCACGTAGGCCATCACCGATGTAGTTAACGCTGAGCACCGTCAGTGCAATAAAGACACCTGGCCAGATGACACGAGAGGGCGTGATCTGGATAAAATTTGTGCCGTCATAAAGAAGTCGACCCCAGGTTGGAAAATCCGGCGGGAATCCCAACCCCAGAAAAGATAGCGCTGATTCTGTGATGATCGCATTTGCGATACCCAGCGTCGCTGAGACCATGATCGGGCTTAAGATATTGGGAAGTATGTGGCGAAAAACGATGCGGTAACGGCGGGTGCCGATGCTGTAGGCAGCAGTCACGAATTCGCGTTCCTTGATACTCAAAACATCCCCTCGGACGATTCGGGCGGTGTGCATCCAACTTGTTACACCGATCAGGCCCACGATTAAAAGAAAAATACCGGTTTCGGGACCAAAAGCCGCACGCAAGGTATCTCGAAACAACATTATCGATACCAGAAGGAGCGGCAGAAGTGGTAGCGAAAGAAATACATCGGTCAAACGCATCAGGGGTCCATCTAGGGACTTGACGAATCCCGCAAGCACCCCGATCAGCGTTCCGAGAATTAAGGCAATCAGGGCGGCGGATAAACCCACCGCAAGGGAAACCTGACCACCAGCGAGCATTTGCGCCAGTGTGTCATGGCCAATGTTGTCAGTCCCGAGCGGGTGCGCCCACTCGGGACCAAGATTCCTCGCTCTGAAATCAATGGCGTTAGGATCCACCCCATGAATTGGAGGGCCGACAAACACCGCGATGACGATGAATGCAAACACAAAGACCCCGACAAGAGCGCCTTTGTGTTTTCGAAACTGGCGCCAAACATCGGTCCACATGGATCGATGTTCAGTGTCGATGACAGCGGGATCTATTGAGGTAGTTTGCGTATTCATCTCAAGAGGTTCGTTGAGTTAGTCATAGCGAATACGCGGGTCGAGCATGCCATATAACACATCCGCGATGAGATTAAAGAGCACTATCAGAATGGCAAAAAGGAACGTCAGCGTCTGGACCGTTGGAATATCCGCCCCTTCGATTGCAATGATCAGTAACTGGCCTAGTCCGTTCACTCGGAAAATCTGTTCTGTGATGATGGCGCCGCCAAAAATAGTCGGGATGCCTAGGGCGATTAATGTCACGATCGGAATCAAACTGTTTCGGAGCACGTGAATCATTAATACAGCGCTCTCGCTCCGGCCTTTGGAGCGCGCAGTCCGGACATAGTCGAGGTTGAGGTTATCAAGAATCGCCGCACGCATGAATCGACTGAGCTGCGAAGCCTGATAAAACGCCAGTACTGTGACCGGCATGATCATTTGTTTTACTTGCAACACAAAATTGTTCCAACTGGTGATTTCCAAAGTGGTGTCATAGATCATAGGAAACCATTTCAATTGAACGCTGAAGACGATGATGGCAACGACACCGGTGAAAAAGGTCGGCACGGAAAAGCCGAGCATGGCCACAAAGGTCCCGATTTGATCAAATAGGGAATATTGCCGATAGGCCTGCACAATGCCAATTGGAATGGCAATCAAAATGCCAAAAAGAAAAGAGAGCCCGACAACCCAAAGTGTTTGCGGTGTGCGTTCAACAATTAGGTCAATAACGGGACTGCGTGTTGCCCACGACAGAATACGAGTCCGATTCTCTGCGTCACCAACCGTGACACCAAAACTGTGCTGCAGGATATTCAATGGCTCATTGACAACAAATTGCACCAACCACTTGTAATATCGGATGTGCATCGGCTGGTCCAATCCAAGCGATGTACGAATTTTTTCTCGGACCTCCGACGGCACCGTCATGGGCAGATTGCCGGTAGGATCGCTCGGCGCCAGATCAAGGATAGCGAAAATGACGAAGCTGATGACCAGCAGCGTCGGGATCGCAGCAAGAAGGCGTCGAATAATGTACTGAATCAAATCCGCAACGCCCTGTGATTAGTTAAGAAAAGGCGGTTTGCGGGCGTGAGCCCGCAAACCGCACAAAGCATGGTACAAAAAGTCCGCTTACCTAAGATGCCATTCTGCGATGTTCCAAAGTTCGGAATCCCATTCGTTTCCTCGGGGGCCCTCTATTACGTTGGAAAAAGCAGAAACGCCGCCGCGGTGGACAAGCGGGATCATGGCGTAATCTTGCATCAACATATCGTTCATCGCTTTGGCTAGGCGAATGCGATCATCAAGGTCAGCGGTTGTGGACATCTCAGCGGAGAGCGCATCGTAATCCGGGTTGCACCAACGTGGCATGTTGCCGCCACCCCAGGTGTTTGCTCGTCGTGAGACCTGCTTACACGTCCAATTGGCCATGTAGGTTTCAGGATCCGTACCGCTGAAATTATTGGTGTACATCTCGATGTCGGCATAGAACTTCTGATAGGTGTCGGGACTTCCTGGATCACCGCCAAAAAATACCGATGCACTTAAGTTTCGAAGTTCTGTCTCGACACCAATGGCCTTCCACATCTCTTTGATGAAAGCCTGAGTGCCTTGGCGGACCGAGTTGGTCGAGGTCTGGTAGAGAATGGAAAGTCTGACCCCGTTTTTCTCGCGAACGCCATCCGAACCGCGAACCCAGCCGGCTTCGTCCAGGATGCGATTGGCTTCATCGACATTCTGGGTCTTACACTCATCATTCGCATTGGAGGCGTAAATAGCGGGCGCCGGAAGGACGTTACAGCCGACTTTTCCCGCGCTGCCATAACCTGCATCTACAAGGATTTGACGATCGATAGCCAATGACAAAGCCCGGCGTACCGCATAATCTGAAAGGAAAGGATGCGGGTTCCGATTGTTGTTGCCGCCGAGATATTCAGCGCGATCGTCACCCAGATCCGGATCCGGATTGGTGAAATTCCCCATCAGCCGCTCTACCGATGTACCAAATCCTGCGATGATCGTGCCTTTCCCGGCTTCTGCCATTTTGGTCAGAATTTCCGGTTCGACCTGGAGATTCCATGCGTAATGCATCTCGCTTGTCTCGAGTACCGATCGGGCCGCCGACGTTGCATCACCACCGCCCTTAAACAGGAGCTTCGAGAAAGCAGGTTGCCCTTCTTCACGATAAAGCTCATTGGCTTCGAACACGATCACATCGTTCGGCTTGAAGTCGACGACCTTGAAGGGTCCGGTACCAATGGGGTAGAAATTTTGCTCGGTGCATTCTTGCGCTTTGGCACCAATGCAACCGTCAAACTGCGCCTTTTGCATGATCGGGGCGTTGTAGCCAACGAATGGAGCATAAGGAAACGGTTTGGCCACAGTGAAATTGATCTGGATGGTGTGCGGATCCAGCGCGTCCACCGACACAATGTCATTGAAGTAGTTCGATGACGTACAGCCAGTATCCGGATGGGAGCAGTATTCATACGTAAATACCGCGTCTGCCGAGGTCAATTCCGATCCATCAGACCATTTGATTCCAGGTTTGATTTTCCAGGTGATCGACTTCAGATCTTCTGACACACCACCGTTCGCAACCGTTGGAATCTCTTCGGCAAGCCAGGGGTGCATTTTCCCATCGTTGTCATAACGAGCCAGTGGCTCAATCACGACAGACGAAGCTTCCAGCTCCTTGGTTCCGCCCGAGAGGTACGGCATCATGGTCGACGGCGCTTGCCAATAGAGCAACCTCAGCTCACCGTCTCGCCCTCGTTCTGCAGCCCAGGCAGTACCCGCCAGTGCAACCGCGGAAGTAAGCGCGATACTAAGAAGAAGTGTTCTCCTCATTTTTTCCTCCCTCAATATTGAGTTTATGGTTAACCCGAAGGTTAGCCGGTCTATTAATAACCAACAAAGCAGCGACAGCTTGGGTGGCCAAGTTTGGTCGATCACCCAAGGTTCATCGCAGCCCGGTTGTAGCGACAGTTTACCGCAGATTCGCTAGTCCACCAGATGGCAGGCGACCCAGTGACCCAAACTCAGTTTCTTGGGCTGAGGCATCGAGTTAGCGCAGCGCGTTTCTGCTATCGGGCAACGCGTCCGGAAGGGACAGCCCGAGGGCGGATTGGCCGGGCTTGGGACATCACCTGTGAGAATAATACGTTCTCGTTTTGCTTCGCGTCCTGGGTTGTGCAGCGGCACCGCAGAGAGCAAAGCCTTGGTGTAGGGATGTCGCGATCGGCTGTAAAGTTCGTGTGCGGGCCCGAGTTCGACAATCTTTCCCAAGTACATCACCGCAACCCGTTTGGAGATGTGGCGAATCATTCCCAGATCATGACTGATGAAAAGGTATGTGAGCCCCAGTTTTTCCTGCAGGTCCTCCAGCAAGTTGACTACTTGAGCCTGAATTGACACATCGAGCGCCGCAATCGGTTCATCGCAAATGATGAATTCAGGATTGAGTCCCAGGGCGCGTGCGATCCCAATTCGCTGGCGCTGACCGCCCGAGAACTCGTGTGGGTAGCGGTTGGTGTATCTGGGGTTTAACCCGACCGCATCCAGCAACTCTTCGACTCGGTTGCTGCGGTCCTTACCCTTAAGGGTGCTGTGTTCATCCAGCGGTTCGGCAATGATGCTGCCGACCGTCATGCGGGGGTTAAGGCTGTCCTGCGGATCCTGGAATATCATCTGCATCTTTGGGCGCAATGCGCGCAATGCAGAAGGTTTAAGTTGCGTTAGATTCACATCCTTAAAAAGGATCTGGCCTTCGGTGGGACGATAGAGGTGTAATATGGTGCGGCCTAACGTTGTTTTTCCACAACCGCTTTCTCCGACAAGCCCAAGATTTTCCTGTGGCATCAAATCGAAGTCGACGCCATCCACCGCCTTGATCATGCCGGCCTGTCGCCGCAGCAAACCCGCGGTGATCGGAAAATGTTGCTTCACGTTTTTCAGGCGTAGCAAGGGTTTGGAAGAATTGGCATCACTCATGCCTGGTGTCTTTTCATTGGCCAACTGCATTTGTCAGCTTACCTCTCTTGGCCGATCATTTTCTAAGTCCCACCAGCAGGCGACCTCATGACCTTCTGACACGAACTCTAAAAAGGGATTTTCCCGGGTGCAGCGCTCGAACGAATAGACACAGCGCGGTGAAAATGGGCAGGATTCTGGTTGCAGTAATTGGTCGGGCGGCTGGCCCTCGATCGATTCCAGACGCTGAGCCCGCTCTCCTTCCATTTGGGGCAAAGTTCGAAGCAGTGCGTGGGTGTAAGGGTGTTTCGGCGTGCTATAAAGTTTTTCAACGTCGGCTCGCTCGACAATAAAACCGCTATACATCACCATTACACGGTCCGCGAGGTTAGCAACCACGCCGAGGTCATGGGTAACCCAGATGATGGCCATGCCAAGCTCCTTTCTGAGAATCTGGATGAGATCGAGAATCTGGGCCTGGATCGTTACGTCAAGAGCGGTCGTTGGCTCATCAGCAATTAACAGTTTGGGGTCACAGGACAGTGCGATGGCGATCATGACGCGCTGGCGCATACCGCCGGAGAATTGATGAGGGTAGTCATCAAGCCGGTCTTTCGCCATCGGAATCCCGACCAGTTCAAGGAGTTCCACGGCGCGTTTCCGGGCAGCAGACTTTGACGAATTCTTGTGCAAGCGCAATGCTTCAGTCAGTTGGTAGCCCACCGTGAGGACCGGATTGAGGGATGTCATCGGATCCTGGAAAATGAATCCGATTTTCCCGCCTCTAATTTTCTTAAGCGCGTCACTATCAGCTTGGATCAGGTCTTGACCATCAAAGAGTGCTGAGCCCCCAACGATTTTCCCGGGCGGCATAGGCAGCAACTTGACGAGAGACATCATGGTGACGGTTTTGCCACAGCCGCTTTCGCCCACGACACCCAACAATTCTCCCTCCCGAACATCAAAGCTGACCCCATTCACGGCATGCACCCTGCCGTCGGCCGTGTCAAACTGGGTGACGACGTCGGTGACGGACAGCACAACATCTGAGTCAGGATTTGATAGCATGGCGGTAACGGTTCCGGTAGTTGCCCTATTGGAACCGGCGAGTCTTGATTCTGTCAACGGATTGCATTGGATTTTCTGGCTAATGGATGAGAAGTGCCGTGAACCTGTGTAGCGAGACAGGGAATTTGCCTGATCGGTCGGGATTTAGATAGGTTTCAGACCACTTAACGAGGTATGTAATGAAAAATCAGACGAAACAGGGGGGGAACTCCATCACTGAGGGATTTAAATGGCGCTGTATTGGTCCGCCACGGGGCGGTCGAGTCGTCGCGGTGGCTGGCGATCCCACCGACCCCATGACGTTTTACTTTGGCGCTTGTGCGGGGGGTATCTGGAAAACCACGGATGGCGGCACCTACTGGGAATGTGTCTCGGATGGTTATCTGACAAGCGCCACGATTGGCGCGCTCGCGGTTTCCGACAGTGATCCAAATGTCATTTACGCGGGTACCGGTGAGACCACGATTCGCGTCGATGTCTCTTTTGGCGATGGCATCTACAAGTCAACCAATGGCGGTAAAAGTTGGGTTCACCTGGGTCTTGAGGAGACGCGCCACATAGGGGAGATCCGCATTCACCCACAGAACCCGGATATCGCGTATGTTGCCGCACTTGGCCATGCGTTTGGCGAGAATCCCGAGCGGGGGGTCTACCGGACCACCGACGGGGGCAAACATTGGGACTTGATCTTGTATCAAAGCGCGCGAGCTGGCGCTGTGGATCTCTCGCTGGATCCAACAAACCCCCGGATTCTTTTTGCCTCAATATGGGAAACGAGTCGAAATTTCTGGAATCTCTCCAGTGGCGGGCCAGGCAGTGCGTTGTTCCGGTCCACCGATGGCGGCGATTCCTGGCAGGAAGTCAGTACGCACCCGGGCTTCCCGTTGGGCATGAAAGGAAAAATCGGCGTCGCTGTGTCGCCTGCCAAATCAGGTCGAGTCTGGGCGTTGGTCGAAGCGGAGCAAGCAGGTTTGTACCGTTCCGAGGATGGCGGCGACAGTTGGTCGCTGGTATCTCCCAATCGAGATCTGCTGCATCGACCTTGGTACTACACCCATGTGTTTGCGGACCCATCCCATGAAGATACGGTCTACGTCACTAATTTACAGATGTGGAAATCAACCGATGGTGGCAGCAGCTTTCAGGAAGTGACAACACCGCATGGGGACAACCACGACCTTTGGATCGACCCAAGAAACAACCAGCGGATGATCCAGGGAAACGATGGTGGCGCCAACGTCAGCTTCAATGGGGGCGACACATGGTCAACCATTTATAACCAGATGACGGCACAACTATACCGGCTGGATACCGACAATCAGTTTCCCTACAGGGTATACGGAACACAGCAAGACAACACCTCAATCAGTGTGCCGAGCGCTGCGGAGTGGGGCGTGATCACCATGAGCGATTGCACGCTGCCGGGAACCGGTGAGAGTGGTTTTATTGCAGTGCACCCGGAAGATCCCAATATCGTCTACAGCGGAGCCGTTGGTTCTTCTCCCGGTGGTAACGGTGCTTTACAGCGCTACGACCACCGGACCCGGCAGATTCAGATGATCAATGTTTGGCCGGAAGAGTCGACGGGTTTCGCTCCCAAGGATTTGAAGTACCGCTTTGCCTGGACGTTTCCTGTTGTCTTCTCACCCCACGATTCCAACACGATCTATGCGGGTGGCAATCACCTGTTCCGCAGTCATAACGAGGGACAGAGTTGGCAGGCCATCAGTCCAGACCTAAGCCGAAACCGATCTGAAAAACTCGGTCTGTCTGGTGGCACGTTAACAGTCGACAGCGCTGGCGCTGAGCAGTATGCGACCTTGTCCACTTTCGTTGAATCCCCTCACCGTCCAGGGGAGTTGTGGGCGGGCACCGACGACGGCCTTTTGCATGTCAGTCGAGATGGCGGCAGTCACTGGCGGAAGGTGACACCGAAGGCTTTGCCGGAATGGTCTTACATCGGCGCTGTTGAAATCTCTGCCCACAACGCTGATATCATTTATTTGTCGGCGACCCGCTACAAGTTAGATGATTACGATCCCTATCTTTACCGTTCGCAAGATGGAGGAAAGAGCTGGCAATCCATTAACGGTAATTTTCCAACCGGGGAAATCACGCGAGTTATTCGATCCGATACGGTGCGCCCAAATTTATTATTCGTGGGCACCGAGACTGGAATTTTTTACTCGCTCGACGATGGAAAGCACTGGAGCCGTATGCGAGGCGGCTTCCCGGTTGCGCCCGTCTATGATCTAAAAATCAAAGATACAGATTTGGTGGCCGCAACCCACGGCCGCTCCTTCTGGATACTGGACGACATCACGCCGCTTCGAGAAATACCGATTAGCTCGGGCAGAAAGACAACCCCATTGCTATTCACTCCGCGCTCGACCTACCGGCTAAAACTCCAGTGGGCGGCGGGTGTATTTGATGGAGACGGCAAAAATTACAGCCCAGCCTTTGGTCTTGCCGGCGCGACTTATCGTGATAAACAACCCGATGGCACAAATGTTCGGCGACACCTTGATGTCGGCGAGAATCCGCCAGGAGGCGCGATCGTCTATTACTGGCTGGAGAGTCAACCCGAATCTGCCGTCGAACTTTCGATCTACGACAAAGCAGGTGTCATGATTGACAAATTTTCTAGCGCTGAAACTGAAAAACCAGAACGACGGTTATCTGAAAAACTTGGATTGAACCGATTTGTCTGGAATCTTAGTTATCGAGCTGTACAACCCCTCGATCCGGCGTTGGTCACAAGGAATTACGAACCGTTAGCGCGAGAACCCAAGGGTAGGGGGCCTGCTGCGCCTCCGGGGCAGTACAAGGCTCGGTTATCAGTCGGTGAAATGAGAGCTACGGCATCGTTTTCCTTGCTTAAAGATCCCAGGGTGGAGACCACCCAAGCCGAATTTGATGAACAGTTCGAGCTGCTACGGGAGTTGAATGCCAAACGGTCTGATTTGCGGACACAGGTCGATCGGATTCGTCAGATAAAGCGGCAACTTGATGACCTCGTCGAAAAATTACCTAAAGGTGTACGAAACGCGGTATCAAGTGCCACTTCGATCCGAAATAAGCTAGAGATCATTGAGAACGTGCTAGTTGATGCACAGCGTGAAAGCCCGCGTGACGTTCTGCGCCGACCGGCGGGCCTCGATGACACCTTGGGAGACCTGATGTGGTGCGTCACGATGTCTGATACGGCGCCCCCAATTCAAACCCAGAAAGTATCGGCGGAGGTTGCTAGAAAAATCGATGGTGAGATCCGAAAGCTTAATAAACTTGTCGATGGACCCATTGCCGCACTGAATGCGAAAGTCGAAAAAGCAGGCGTCCCTGCGATCATTGCCTGAGTCTTCACATTATGCGAGTTCCATCGGATTTGTGGCGTATTACATGTGCTGATCTGATCGTACGTACCGCCTACCAGATCGGTAAAACGCCGCTGATGCCACTTTTTGCTGCATCTCTTGGGGCTGGGGAACTTTTAGTTGGAGCAATCGTATCGGTTTCGACGATGACAGGCATGGTGCTCAAGCCGATATTCGGCTGGTTCTCTGATCGGTGGGGAAGAAGACTTTGGCTTTTGACGGGCCTTTTGTTGTTTTCGGGTGTTCCATTTCTTTACTCATGGGTCAATACTCCGGAAGAACTTTTCTGGCTGCGCCTACTGCATGGGTTTGCTACGGCGGTTTTCGGACCCGTCACGCTGGCTTTTGTGGTTGAGATGGCGATCTCTGGGAAGGCGGAGCGTCTGGGCTGGTTTGGTATGGCGCGAAGCGGCAGTTATCTGCTGGCGCCGCTCTTAGGTGCATGGCTTCTCACTTGGATGGATCCGGCAACCGTATTTACCTTGATTGGTTTCATGAGCTGTCTTGCCTTTGTGCCCGTATGCATGATGGATTTCTCGCCACCATTGCATAAACGGGACATGAAAGAGGAGAAGGAATTCGGGCGCGCATGGAAAAGCGCTTTTGGCGCCGTGATCTCCAATTCCAGACTGTGGTTGGCCAGTGCACTCGAGATGTTGGCCTACTTGGTGACGTATTCGATCAAGGCATTCCTACCGATCTATGCGCTGTACACGGCAGATTTTAGTCTGCTCGCAGTAGGGTTGTTCTTTAGTGCACAAGAGGCAGCACATCTTTTGACGCGACCGGTCGGCGGCCGATTGGGTGATCGAGTGGGTTATCTGACGGCGATTAATACCGGGTATCTTGTTCTCGCGATTGGGTTCTGGTTGCTGCCATACGCAACTGTACAGGTGGAATTGTTGTGTATTGCCATTATCGTCGGCGCTGGCCAAGGGCTGATCTTTCCCTCCACAGTCGCATTGGTTAGCCGGTGCGTGGATACCCGCCACCTGGGCGCGGGTATGGGGTTCTTGGGCGCCGTACGCAATGTTGGAAAAGTGGCAGGACCGCTTACTGCGGGCGTGCTCCTGACCCATATGGACTACAGTCAGGTTTTTCATTTGGGCGGTGCAGTTGCGTTGCTGGTGGTATTGACCCTTCTCTTGTGGCAAAAGAATTATCTGGGCTGGATTTTCCCCTATACCAAACTCACGAACTTGTCTAAAGATGATGCAATAGTTCGATGACGGGTTGATCCGCGAAACTGACAACGCCCTTTGATTTCGACGCCAGGCAAGTACTGTGATTTCATTAGACTGTCACACTTTATAAACCGTGAACCCGACTCGCCCTGGGACAACGGATTTTGCAAATCCTTAAATGCTCGATTCAGGGACGAACTGCTGAATTGGGAGATGTTCTATACCCTCAAAGAGGCGCAAATCATCGTCGAGCCGTGGCGAAACCATTACAACACCATTAGAGAGCACGGTGCTTGGGGTTACCGCCCGCCAGCCCCACAGGCTATCGTCCAGATCGACCAAAGACTGGCCATGCACTAACATTCAAACTGGACCAGTCAGAGGGGGCAGGTCAATACCACAGCATGGCAGCGTTTGTAACGAGCCAGACAATGTATCGTCGCATGGGGTCTTGACCAACGCTACTCTTTAATTTTGAGAACAGCAGCTTAAACTGTTCCTCGGCACCCTCGAGTACACTGATACCTGAACAATCACCCTTGGTGAAAGATCAGGACAGATGCGAATCGTGTGGTTATTGCTGAAGACGGGGACAGTTCTCGGGTTGCTTGCGGGTCTGGCGATGCTCGCGGTGGGCGATTATGTCTATCGTACCGGCACGGCAGTTTTTTGCGGCATCCATTCATCTCATGGCGGGAACACGCCGGCGCGTTTCGAAACCCCGGGCTCGGGTCAGGGCCCCTTTAAAGGCGCCGGCTGGGATCGCTGGATTGGCCATGACCTTTCACGCTGGTGGATTCCCAATGTTCCGGTTGAGACAGTGCGAATCCGCGATCCCGAGCGGTCGGTCACCATATCCGGTTGGTGGATTACGCCTACGTTCCCTCATTCGAAAGCAACGGTTATCGTCGCGCATGGTATCGACAGCTCACGGCATAACTTCGATACCCTGATGCCGGCAGCCATGCTGGTGCGAGCGGGCTTTAACGTCCTGTTAATTGATTTACGCGATCAGGGTGAGACCACGTGCGAGGATGGACGTCATTCTGCCGGCCAGGATGAATCGGACGATATCGTGACAGCGGCTTACTGGCTTAAAAGCGCCAAGGCGATTCCACTGTCGCAGGTCGGGGTGCACGGAGTCTCTGGTGGAGCACTGGCAGCTCTGATCGCGGCTGCGAAGAACTCTGAAATTGCGGCTTTTAGCCTGGAGGCGCCGGTGTTTGATTTCAACAAGGCGGCAACCCATGAAGTGGAGTACCAGGGCTTCCCCGGGTTTCTCTGG
>JABINT010000065.1 GCA_018698075.1 Acidiferrobacteraceae bacterium | reverse complement strand
TTTACGCAGGCATAGCGAAACATATGCAACGGCTGCCCACCATGGTCGACGATAACCTGTCGCCCTGCCAAGTGACTGAGCCGAAAGCCCGGCTCATGCTGTCGCCCGACTAAAAAGAAACCGTCGGTCCGATTGATCTGGGCAAAGTGCAAAGCGGGCGGAATTTCACCGCGTTGGGCAAATGCAAACGCTTGACTTGGTGCAGATTGCACCACATCGACCTCTCCTGCGGACAACGCCTTAATGGCTGAGACTCCAGGCTGTGCCACCGACGACTGACCGTCAAGGCCTTCGCGCGTGAGAAACCCGCCCGAGAGCGTCGCGATGAGGGGCGAGTAGAAAGCAGAGAACCGGGTAAACTGAATTCGGATAGGTTCCATAGTCTTCATTTATCCCTGGACGGAGTATCCGCCATCGACTGGAATCGCCGTGCCAGTCACAAAATCCGAAGCGGCCGAAGCCAGGAACACCGCGATGCCAGACAGATCCTGCGGCACGCCCCAGCGCCCAGCGGGTGTTCGCGATTCAACCTTTTCATGCAGTCCATCGACCTGCAGTCTTGCTTCGCGAGTGAGTGTGGTATCGATCCAGCCTGGAAGTACCGCATTGACCTGGATGTTGTCCTTGGCCCAGGCACAGGCCATGCCCTTGGTCATCTGCACAATGCCACCCTTGCTCGATGCATAGGGCACGGTAAATGAGGCCCCGAAAATGGACATCATCGATCCGATATTGATGATCTTGCCGCCACCGGCGTTTTTCATAACCGGGTAAACACGCTGACTGAGCATAAACGCGCTGGTCAAGTTGGTATCGATGATCGCTTGCCACTCGGCCAGAGCGTATTCCTCGGGCTGCTTGCGGTCGTTGGTGCCGGCGTTATTCACCAGCACGTCGACTCGTCCGAAATCGGCCACCACGGTTTCAATGAGATTAACGCACGACGCCTCGTCGCGAACGTCCAGCGCTATGAACGCGGACCGGACACCTAAGCTCTCAAGCGCTGTGACTGCCGCTTCGCCTTTGACCGGATCGCGCGCAGCCACGACCACCGCCGCACCAGCCTGGGCCATGCCCTGACCCATCGCGAGCCCAATACCGCCGTTGCCGCCGGTAACAATCGCCACTCGGTCTTGCAGGTCAAAAAGTGCCACTTTGCTTTCCTCTTAGTTGATGTGACGAGTCAGGCACACCGGGCCAGGAATCCACAGAGCGCGGTATTGAACGCATCGCGCTGCTCAACGTTCGATAAATGCAGCGCATCCGGGATCACCACCAATTCCGAACCGGCAATCTGTTGATTGATTACCTGGTGTGCTGCCACCGGAGTACCGGGATCATCCTCTCCGACAATCAGTAAAGTGGGCACCGTGATCGCCGGTAGTTGGTCAGTGATGTTCAAGCCCATGATAGCGTGACAGCACCCACAGTAGCCCTCGACCGGTGTAGACCGGATCATTGCCCGGATTTTATCAACCTCGATACCGGCTTGGGCCTGGTAGTGTGTCGAGAACCAACGGTCAATCGTCGATGTTACCAGCGATTCCACCCCGTCTGCTCTCACCGTTTCAATACGCTCGCGCCAAGTGCTGTGCAACGCCTCGGGGACGACGCTGGTGGTGTCGCACAAACTGAGCGACAGGAAGCGACTCTGGTCTATGACTGCTGCGATCTGGCCGATCATGCCACCCATTGACAAGCCAACGAAGTGAACCTGGTCCAGACCGAGAGAATCGAGCAGGCCAAAAAGATCATCCGCCAACAGTTCGAGCGTGTAGTCAGCCGTCGGCGCGTCTGTTGCCCCGTGGCCGCGGGTGTCATACCGCAGCACCCGGTACTGCGCCAGAGCTTGCATCTGTCCATCCCACATAGCCAGGTTCGCGGACAACGAATGGCCCAGCACCACCACCGGCGCATCCGCCGGACCATCCATGGTGTAATGCATGGAAATACCGTTTGCCTGAACCTGCATAATCCGCTCCGTTTTCTGAAACAGCTATTTGAGCCTTTCCCCGGCGGTGTTACTGCCGGCGCCTTCCTCAGGGTGACTCTCGCATTCACGTGGTAATTGTGCGACCGCTGCCTCGATGGTCCGGGCCAGCGTGCGCTGAGAATCGATTGTCTCAGGACTCTCATTCGCAAACGAGGTCGCTTCCAGCAGTCGATATATAGCCGCCGCGCCAAGGTGGAAATGTGAGGTCACACCTACCTTCGCAAAGGTGCTTGCGATCTCTTCCATTTCTCCGACCCAGCGGTGCGCGTTGGGTGGAAGCCTTGGAATTGTTGATTCCATGCTCTGCAAGGCCGCAGCCTGACTGTACGCCAATTCCTGGCGCAGTTCTTCTGTCAGGCCCATTGATTCAGCAGCAGTGAGCAGGGCAACCTGTAGCGTGCTGGTTCCTTTGGTCAGGGCTGCGTAACACATCTTGATCCCCGATGCCCTGCCAATGGTCTCGCCAAGTGACTTAACCACAATGCCTTTGCCGTCCAGAGGCAGCATTACCTCAGCGTGGATTCCAGAGACATAGAAACGCGGCGGTGCACCCTGCCCCGGCGGCGGGCCGATGATCGAAGCGTCGATGAATCTCCCGCCGGCCGACTGAATGATTGTCTCAATTTTCGCACTACGCATTGGGGAGATCGCATTGCAGTCGGCGATGTACGGTTGGGCACCGGTAGCCTTGAGCGCACCAGCCAACTGGCAGGCAATGGCTTCTGCATCGACTGGGACCAGGATCGAAAGCACCAGATCAGCTTCGCAAACCAGATCCTCCAATGTAGGTATCTCTGTGAAGCCCGCGGCACTGGCTAACCGGTGGGTGCGCTCGCTGCGCCCAGCAAGGCAAGTCATGATGTCCACACCGTGTTCGGCCAGAACCCGCCCTACTGCGTGCCCCATGGCGCCGGGGCTTAAGATCGCTACCTTGTTAAGCGTCATGCACTGTTATTCCATTGCCAGTCATCCGCCACAAGCGGCTATCCAGATGTGGATTTTCTAACTGGAGAATACTGACCAAGAACGATCAGGTCTCGGTACCACCATTGCAGGCAATCATCTGACCGGACATGAATGCGCCACCATCAGATACAAGATAGCTGCACAATGCCGCGATGTGTGTGGGTTCGCCAAGGTGGCCTACCGGAATACGTCCCACCTGTTCGCGAATATGGCGGGACAATTCGGCATCGTCGTGTTCAGACTGAATCGGGCCCGGT
>JABINT010000040.1 GCA_018698075.1 Acidiferrobacteraceae bacterium | reverse complement strand
GCGGCTATCGCGTAGCGCCAGTCCTTGGCCATAAAGACAAAGCCGACAACCAGCAGCAGAACCACCAGCCCTGATGGATCGTCTATACCGAGCAACTTTCCGGTTAATGCCATCACTGTATCCATCACTTCACTCCATGACTGTCTTTATGCAGATTGGCCTTATCTCAGTTACTGCCGAGTGGCAATAAAGTTCACCATCAACGACGATCCACGCGGATAAGGCTTGGGCCCCACTAGCGGTTAGATCTCCCACGGATCAGCCTGGCTTAGCTGCTGGCATTATTACGGGGCAGGAATATCAAACTGTATCGTGTGGTTTCAGGGGTAGGCGAGGAACTCCTCGGCGGGCGCGCTGTCGCCGTGCAGATCGATCAGCCGGTCGACCTCATCGTATATCGTCTGTTCTTCATCGTCTTCGATTTCACCGATGCCAATGAGTTCAGCAACCAGTCCGTCATGCAACGCACGACGCACCTGGCCGAGCGTGGGCGGCCCGCCATCGCTGTTGTGGTCGATGCAGTTCTCGATGACATTGGAAAGGGTTTCACTGGCCCGGGGACGCACGAAGCCGTCCGCTGCGGCGTCGCCGAAACTTTCCACTAGGGCGTCGAGCTCATCACTCACAGAGTCGTGGTCAGCCGGGTCAATCAGGCCGTTATCACTCATCTGCTCCAGCAGGTCGGTTTCCATCATCGCCTGTACCATCAGCAAAGTGACCGGCAGATCGTCCTGCGCGGTGTTGATGACGTATTGCAGTGTCGCCGACAGTTCGCTGCTGACTTCTTCGCTGATATCTTCAGGTATGTTCATGCAGGCCTGGACTCCAATTTGCTACAGGCCATTGTGCCCCAGTCACATGGTGATGGCAAAGGAGTGCCTGATGTTGGAGGATCTTAAGCCGTGCCAGGCCTGGGGTAGACCACAGCACCGATGCCAGGTAGCGGCGAAGGGTATTACAATGGTTGTGCTGGAAGGTGCCCCATGATTCCCCTGCACGACGACAATCCCACACGAATCACGCCGATAGTCACCATTGCCCTGATTGGGCTTTGCGTGATGGCGTTTCTCTGGCAGTTGTCGCTGGGCCCGAGCCAGGAGGCAGCGATGTATGCGCTGGGCGTGATTCCAGCAGTAATATTCGACAAGGCGCAGTTGGCGCCGCAGTTGGCCTGGGTAGACCCGGTACTGACCCCGTTTACCTCGATGTTTCTGCACGGGGGCTTTATGCATCTGGGTGGCAACATGCTGTACCTGTGGATCTTTGGCAATAATATAGAAGACTCCATGGGCCACGGCCGGTTTATCGTCTTTTATCTGTTGTGCGGTGTGGCAGCCGTGTTTGCCCAGGCGCTACCCGATCCCGAATCCACTATCCCGATGATCGGTGCCAGCGGTGCGATCTCTGGAGTACTCGGCGCTTACCTGCTTTTGTTTCCCCACGCCCGGGTACTGGTGGCCTTGCCCTTGGGCTTTTATATCCACACCATGTCGCTTAAAGCGGGCGTGGTGCTGGGTATCTGGTTTGCCATACAGATATTCAGTTCGCTTGGCGCCGGCGATGGCCCCGGGGTTGCCTGGTTTGCCCATATAGGGGGTTTTGTGGCCGGGGTGGTGCTGATTCCCTGGTTCAAGTACCCTGAAGTCCGACTGTTCGCTCCGGCACGCTCAGGTGGACGTTGGCACCGGCGTGGACGCAAGCACTGAACCGATGACCGCTAACGCCCCGCAATATCTTTTTGATCCGGCCGACAAGCCTTCTCTGCCATTGCATGAGGTTCCCCTGGTTGAGGCGACTGACGACTCGGTTCAAGGTTATGGTTGTCTCGTCGATCATCCCGATGATATCGACATCGAGATTGTGCGTTGGCCTGCCACCGGTTGGCGAAAAGTGGACGAGGACAGCGGCGATGAGGGTGGCTGGGTAGAAGGCATCTTCCACGGTGAGTGGCAAGGCGATGTGCTTTATGGGCGCAACGAGGCAGTCTCGGGTCATTACGTGCTGGGTTGGTCAACCACCGACCCGCAGTTGGCCTCCACCACCCAACAGACGGCACCCCGGGACCAGGTGCTGTTGTGGCACATGAACTATCACCCCGATGGCGGCCAGTTGTTTTTCCCACAGGATCGCAGCGCTTTTGTCGTGCCTGTCGCTTTACCCGGCGATGACCTGGCGGTGGAGCAGGTGATTGCGCTGTGGTGTGACGGCAGCCGGGGTCTGTACATCCACCCCGGGATCTGGCACGACGGCATCTTCCCAGCCGCCCAGCGCCAGCGCTTTTTAGATCGCCAGGGCCGGGTTCACGCCCGGGTGAGTTGCGACCTTGCGGCTGAGTTCGGGGTGTATCTGTCGGTGCCTTTGGTACACGGCTAAGCCTTCGCCCGCATCGGTTTTGGATTTCCTGCAGATGCGCTGGCCTCGCCAGCGGTTCTCAATACAGCACACTGACTTCGATTACAGCCGATTAGCCGTTACGGCCCAACGCGATTATGATTAGTCCCACTGCCTGTGCTGTTGATGCCTAAACTCAGGAATAGATCATAAGGAAGATTGCCATGGCCAAGACGATGGACGATATCCTCCACCCGGGCTTAAGTGATACACCTCCCGGCTACCCTCATGCCCCGCCAGGATGGTCACCAACAGATGGCGAGCAGGCAATAGCCGATGACGGGCTGGTTTTGGGATCGGCCCACTGGGAGGTGGTATGTGCGCTGCAGGAATACTTTGCGCGTCACGAGCATCAGGTCAGTAACCTACGCGAGTTACACGACGCACTGGAAGAGAAATTTCACCGCCAGGGCGGGCGGCGCTACCTGTTTCAGCTTTTTCCCAAGGGGCCGGTGGTGCAAGGCTGTCGACTGGCTGGGCTGCAGGCACCCGCCGGGCATAACGACCCCGCCTTTGGTGCCACTTACTGAATCGATTAGGGTTAAGCCGCGCCGGACGCTCAAGCTTGGGGGCGTTTACCGGAGTTGAGCGACAGGTATACGCCCACGCCGATGATGAGGGCGATACCGGCGAATGCCCAGCTGTTGGGAATATCGCCAAACAGCCAGTAGCCCAGCAGTACCTGCATGATGATCTCGGTATAAAGGAAGGGCGCCAGCAGTGAAGCCTCGGCGTATTCGAAGGCGCGGATCAACAGCAGGTGGCCGCTGGCGCCAATCACGCCCAGTGCTGCCATCATTATCAGGTCGGTGAGCGTCGGCGGCACCCACACCAGCGGAACCAGCACACTCATCAATACGAATCCGCCGACACCCTGCCAGGCCAGCATCACCAGCGGTGGCGTGTTGCCACTTAATAGTCGGGTCGAAAGAAAATACAGAGCAAAGAAAAAAGCCGCTGCCAGTGCCAGAAGACTGGACCACTGAAACTCGCCAAAGCCGGGCTGGACGATCAGTACGACGCCACCCAAACCGAGTGCACAGGCGATCCAGCGCCCCAGGGGCACCCGCTCGCGCAGAAACAACCCCGAGAGCATGACTATGATAACCGCGTCAAAAAAGATCAGGGCTATGGCATCAGCCAGTGGAATGGTGCGAATAGCAGCGAAAAAACAAAGGGTTGCACCCATCAGGCATAGCCCGCGGCCGATCTGCAGTACTGGGCGCGGCGCCAACAGCACACCACCACCATGTCGCCACAGTGCGATTGGCAATACCAGCAGGAAATGAAAGAAGAACCGGGCCCAGACCAGTTGCAGCACCGGGTAGCGGCTGCTCAGCAGTTTTGCCAGAGCATCCATGAACGGTACGATCATCATTGCGCCGATCATCAGGGCAATGCCGCGGCTCGGCTGCAAGGGTAAATTAGAGGTCAAGTTTGATAATAATTACAGGTTGCCCTCGGTCCGAAAGGGATAAAAGGGCGCACCCGGGTATGATAGCGTCTCTGGGCTAGTGTTTTGCCCCGATTACACGCGACATGCCTGCCTCCAGTCGATGGATAGTTACCAGATCATCAAGAACATACACGTTAGCTGCGCGGGCTTATCGATTGCCGGTTTTGTGTTACGCAGTGTCTGGGCGCTACGCGGTTCACCGAGTGCCCATCACCGCTTGACCCGGGTGGTGCCTCACTTTATCGATGCTGCTTTGCTGCTAAGTGCGCTGGGCCTGCTGTATCTATCGGCGTATCGCCCAAGCGGGAGTGACTGGCTGACCTTCAAGCTGGGGGGTGTGATTCTCTATATTGCGTTTGGCATGGTCGCGCTGCGTGCAGGCTGTACGATGGGACAGCGGGCTATCGCAGTTGTCGCGGCCCTGATGGTTTTCGCTTATATCGTAGCTGTTGCCTTGACCGGCCAGCGCTGGCCTTTTGCCTGAGTCGAGCTCTGGTGCCGATGGCTGACACAAGCAACCCTCCCACCATGGTTTTTGCTGTGGTCATCACCTACCAGCCGAACCTGGAAGCTCTGGGGACGGTGCTTGAGCGCCTTGTCGGGCAAGTCGACACGGTGTTGATCATCGATAACGGTTCCGACAATGCGCAAGCAGTGGCGCAGTTGGTCCAACAGCACGCTTTCGCGCGCTTTAGCGGGGTGCCACAGAATCGCGGGTTGGGTTGGGCGCACAACGAAGGCTTGCGCACTGCTTTGGCCCACAGTGCCGACGCCGTGCTGTTGCTCGATCAGGACAGCCTGCCGCGCCCGGGGATGGTTGCTGCGCTGGTTCACGCGCTGGACGAGCAGCGCCGTGCCGGTGTGCGTGTGGCAGCGGTAGGTGCGCGTTATCTTGGCACCGATCGGGGTCACCCATCGTACTTTGTGCGCTTTGGCCGGCTGCGTTTCAGGCGATGTTTTTGTCGTGCCGATCAGCCCGGGTCAACAGTGCCGGCCGACATGCTGATC
>JABINT010000129.1 GCA_018698075.1 Acidiferrobacteraceae bacterium | reverse complement strand
CGGCAGGAGATAACCCCGGCGCGGCCGATGTCGCGGGTCTTCCAGTCAATGCGCTGCGCCTTGGTACCGCGGTCGTCGCTGGGATGCTGGCAGGCCTCGCGGGCGCTTATCTCAGTGTCGATTGGTTTGGTGCAGTCACCAAGGAGATTACGGCAGGCCGCGGTTTCATTGCTTTGGCGATCGTGGTCTTCAGCGGTCTTAACCCACTGCTCGCATTGTTGGGTGGCTTTATCTTTGGTCTTTTCGATGGCCTTGCCACCTGGGTGGCGACCTACCCGGGCATCAAGAAAATCATTCCCTGGCAGTTTGTGGCGATGGCACCTTATATCGTGACCCTGGCCGTGGTGGCAGGTGGGATTGGCCGGGTTCGCTTTCCCAAGGGCCTCGGCGTTCCCTATCTGCGCGAATGATCGGCAACTTGCATGGCTAATTCAGCAATAGATCCCAAAGGGCAAGCACCAAAGACTCCTGTTCACGGGCAGATCCTGCTCGAGGCGCGCGGTCTTTCCAAGGGCTTCCCGGGGGTATGGCAGCACCTGATACTCGATCATCTGGATTTCGACGTGCGTGCCGGAGAGGTGCACACCCTGTTGGGCGAGAACGGCGCGGGCAAGACTGTAATCGCGAATATTCTGTCGGGATATTACGGCAAGACCAACGGCGAAATCCGGGTTAAGGGCAAACTGGTTAGTTTTGATTCGCCGCGTGATGGCCTGGCTCATGGCATTGCCATGGTGCACCAGGATCTTATGCTGGTGGGGGCTTTTACCGTGGCGCAAAACGTAATGGTGGGACTCAAAGCCCCACCTTTTTCTTTTCGGCTACACCAAGTTGAGCGAAAACTCGATGAACTGGTTGCGCACTATGGCCTACAGGTAGATCCGCGCGCGCGTGTCGAAGATCTTTCTGCTGGTGAACAGCAGCGAGTCGAGATTCTCAAAGTGTTGTTCCATGAGCCCGAGGTTTTGTTTCTGGATGAACCCACTTCCTTGTTGGCGCCACACGAGGCAGATCAGTTATTCGTGGTGCTACGGGCCATGGCCGACGAGGGCAAGGGTATTGTTTTTATTTCGCACAAGATGCGCGAGGTCTTTGCGGTATCTGATCGGGTGACGGTGCTGAAGTTGGGTAAGATGCAAGGTACCTGCCATATCAGTGAAACCACCGAGGATGAGCTTACCCGACGCACCTTCGGTGAAAGCGTGCCCGAATACATGGAACGCCCTGCCGTGCGCTCCGATAAACCGGCTATTAAGGTGTCCCACCTGATCCCCAAGGGCCTTGAGAAAAAATCCCCAAAAGCGGGGCTCTCATTCACCTTGCGCCAGGGTGAGATTCTGGGTCTTGCCGGTGTATCCGGTAATGGCCAGAGCGAACTGATCGCGTCGCTTACCGGCCTGGCGCCTCCTGCAAGCGGTCAAATCATAATTCTTGGCGAGGACATGACCAAGCGATCGCCCCGAGCCTTTATCGAAAAAGGGGTAGCCCACATACCGGAACGCCGACGCCAGATGGGTATCGTTGAGCAGATGTTTGTCGCCGAGAATGTGGTGCTTAAGGATTATCGCCAGACGCCGTTCTCACGCAATACGGTATTGAATCATCATGAGATCACGACGCATGCGCAGGATATCGTTTCCCGTTTCAACGCCCTGGTGCCAGATCTGTGGGATACCGAATGCCGCATCCTGTCCGGTGGCAATATCCAGCGGCTGATCCTGGGCCGTGAAACCTGGCGCAAGCCGCCGGTGATTATCGCGTCGCATCCGACCGAGGGCCTTGATGCCAAGGCGATCCGTCACACCTGGGATCTCTTTCTCGAGTTGCGCGAACAGGGCTCAGGTATATTGTTGATATCAGAAGACCTGGATGAGATTATGAGCCTGTCAGATCGTATCGGCGTGATGTCCGAAGGCGCGATTGTCGGCGTGGTCGAGGGCCAGGACGCCGATCGCGAACTGCTCGGTCACTGGATGACGGGCACCGGCGCTGAAGCGGCCTGAGCCAAGCGAAAAATGGCTGGGGTTCGGTGTCAAACTCTCGGTCTTTGTGTAACAGCGACGATTCAGTTGTTGGATACAAGGTGCAGCGCCAGCCGGCAAGAAGAGGGTGATCGATGATGAAAGAAGACTCTTATCTCCCACTTTTGCTGGAGGTAATGACTCAGGCCTATGCACCGTATTCAAAATTTGCAGTAGGGGCAGTGGTCCGCAGCACCTCGGGTGCGCTCTATACTGGGGCAAATGTTGAAAATGCGGCTTACCCGCAGGGTTGGTGCGCCGAGACGAGTGCACTGGCCGCCATGATTATGGCTGGCGAAACCCGCCTTGCAGAGATTGCCGTGATAGCTGCCGGTCAGGATATCTGCACGCCCTGCGGAGGCTGTCGTCAGAAGATCCGAGAGTTTGCTGATCCTGATGCAAGGGTATTGTGCTACGGCCCAGAAGGTCTGCGCGCGACCTACACCCTTGGTGAATTGCTGCCCCACGCGTTCGGCCCGGATCACCTGCTGTGAGCCCCTACCGGGCAGCCGCGAAACGTATTCTTGATGGTGCCGGTGCTCGCTCGCCCAAAGTGGGCATGATCCTTGGCAGCGGCTTGTCCGGGGTGGCCGATTCAATTGATAACCCCAGCACTTTGCCCTATGCCGAATTGGAGGGTTTTCCCGATGCCAAAGTCAGTGGCCACGTGGGACAACTGATACTGGGTGAGCTTGCCGGGGTTTCCGTGGCCTGCCTGCAGGGGCGCTGGCACGCTTATGAAGGCCATGCTCTGACTGATCTCGCAATACCTATTCGCGCGCTTAAGGCCGCCGGCTGCGAGACACTGCTCATTACCTGTGCGGCCGGCAGCCTGCGAGAGAAAATGCCTCCCGGCAGCCTGATGATGCTGACTGATCACATCAACTGGCCGGGCTTGAGTCCGCTGGTTGGACCCAACGACGATGCCCTGGGGTCAAGATTTACCGATCTTTCTCACGCTTATGATCCAGCCCTGCAGGGACAACTGCGCGAGGCCGCCTCTGATGCCGGTCTGGAGTTGCACGAAGGGGTATACCTTTGGTGCCTTGGTCCCAGTTTCGAGACGCCAGCCGAGATTCGCGCTTTTGCTCATTTGGGCGCTGATGCGGTGGGGATGTCTACCGTGCCCGAGACTCTGGTGGCACGCCACTGTGGGTTGGCAGTGGCCGCTGTGGCCGTAATCACCAATTTGGCAGCCGGGTTGCAGTCGGGCCTTTCACACGAACAGACGCTGGCCGCCGGCAGTCAGGCTGCACCACAACTGGCTCGACTGATCAAAGGGTTTATGAAAACTCTGGTAGAGCCGTCATCATGAAGTACACCACTGGCATTGGAATCTCCTTCTCAGGTTATTCTCGATGACAGCGAAAGCCGATGTCACGCGGTTATACCCACAAAAGTCCGGCAGTGCT
>JABINT010000091.1 GCA_018698075.1 Acidiferrobacteraceae bacterium | reverse complement strand
GTTACGCGAGCCTCTGGAGTCGGGTGCAATTATGGTTGCCCGGGCGAATCGAAGCGTGCGTTACCCTAGTCGCTTTCAATGGGTAAGTGCGATGAACCCTTGTGCTTGCGGCTATGAGGGTGATCCCTCGGGCCGGTGTCGCTGCACGCTAGAACAGGTTGCCCGCCATCGGGCACGCTTGTCGGGGCCGCTGATTGATCGGGTCGATCTACAGGTCCGGCTCTGCGCCCTGGCGCCTGCAGAGCTGTTTTTTACAAACACGCAACCTGAGACTAGTGCACAGGTCCGAAACCGGGTACATGACGCCCGCGAGCGTCAGAAGGCCCGAGGGAAAAACGTCAATGCCCGACTGACATCTGCTGAACTGGAGTGTTGTACTGCACTGACCACAGACAGTCGGACTTTTCTTAGAGAGGCCGCCGAGTGTTTGGGTTTCTCTGCCCGCGGGCATTACCGGATACTCGCGGTGGCTCGCACAATAGCCGATCTGGCGGAATCAGAAACGGTGCGTGAGGAGCACCTTGCCGAGGCGTTGCAGTTTCGTTTTCTCGATCGCAAGCCTGCTGTGACTGGCTAACTGGCTAAACGAGTGTAGTCTCAACGCCAGTCAGGGGTGCGCTTTTCAAGAAAGGCATCGATGCCCTCAACGGCATCTTCGAACAGCATATTGCAGGCCATGGTTTCGCCGGCGATCTGGTATGCGTCGGCTAACCCCAGATTCAGTTGCTGGTAGAACAGCGCCTTACCGATGCGCAGGGCTTGTGCCGGTTTGCCGGCAATATTTTGTGCTAATTGGTCGATCGCGCTATCAAGGCTCTCGGCGGGGACAGCCTGGTTCACTAAGCCGTAATCGACTGCCGTTGATGCATCGATAAAGTCTCCGGTCGCCAGCATTTCAAATGCTCGCTTGCGTGATACATTGCGGCTCAACGGGACACTGGGGGTGGAGCAGAACAGTCCCAGATTAACACCCGATACCGCGAAGCGGGCATCCTGTGAGGCTATCGCAAGATCGGCATTGGCAACCAACTGACAGCCGGCAGCTGTTGCCATGCCGTGCACTTTGGCTATTACGATTTGCGGTATTTTCGTGAGTGTCAGCATCATCTGACTGCACGTAGCAAACAGGCTCTCATAGTAATGTTTGTCCGGGTGGGCGCGCATTTGCTTGAGGTCGTGTCCGGCACAAAAGGCTTTGCCATTGGCTGCAAGAATTAACACCTTAAGATCATCCCGCCCAGCAATTTCATCGAGAGCTCTTTGGAGTGCTGCCAGCATGTCTTCCGACAAGGCGTTATACTGGTTTGGCCTGTTTAGCGTCAGGGTCAGGACACCCGGCGAGTGGTTTTGTTGCACGAGTACCGGTAAATCGTCCTGGGAATCTCGGGTTGACGTCATCGCAATAGTTCCATGGCAGATCGGACCCGTAACTTACACCTCAAGAGCGTTTTAAGTAAACCGTTATGTCGCAAGCAACTATTGCTGAGATCCAGAGCCTGACTCGCGAACAACTGCCTTTCGCACTTGCCTACGGTTTTCGCCTTGAGGCTTTGGATAGTGGTACCGCTACGGTACGGGCGCCTTACAGTAATGAATTTTTGCGCCCTGGTGGGACGATCTCCGGGCCGGTGATGATGGGTCTTGCAGACTACGGGGTATATGCTGCGGTACTCAGTTGTATTGGCATTGTTGAACTTACGGTCACCACCAATTTGAATATCAATTTTCTGCACCGACCCGAACCTGGTGATCTGCTGGCTTATACCCGGATCATCAAGCTCGGCAAACGCTTGGCCGTGGGTGAGGTGGAAATGTTTGTCGAGGGAAAAGACGAGTTAGTTGCACATGTGACGGCGACTTATTCAATTCCACCGGGCAGTGTGGTTTCGCCTATTTCTAAGCCACATAGGACGGAGCGGTAAAACAGTTTTATGACACCTTTAAAAGGAATCCAAGCCTGCGTTTTTGATGCCTATGGCACGCTGTTCGATGTGCATTCAGCGGTGGCTCAACACAGTACCCGGTTGGTTGATGCCACAGCGGTTTCAACTCTTTGGCGTACCAAGCAACTTCAGTACACCTGGTTGCGCACCCTGATGGGCCGCTACGTGGAGTTCTGGCAGGTAACCGGCGACGCGCTCGATTTCGCCCTTGAGACACACCAGGTCAGCGATAGTTCATTACGTGAAGATCTAATGCAGGCCTACCTGGAGTTGTCGTGCTATCCGGAGGTGCCCTTAGCACTCAAGGCATTGTGCCAGCGCGGAATCCGGTGTGCCATTCTCTCCAATGGCTCGCCTGCGATGCTGGCAGCGGCTGTTGAAAATGCCGAACTGGTCGATCGGTTCAGTGCCGTGATCTCGGTAGACCCGATCCAGATCTACAAGCCCGACCCGCGTGTGTATCAGATGGCTGTGGATGAGCTGAAGCTGGCGCCATCACAGATCGCGTTCCAGTCGTCGAATGCCTGGGATGCGGTTGGTGCGGCAGCGTTCGGCTTTCAGGTGGTTTGGGTGAACCGTTTTGGTCAGCAGCCCGAGCGTCTGGGGGTTCAGGGCGCAGCCGAGCTCAAAACCCTTGAGGGCCTGCCGGACCTGATTGGTGGCTGAACGGCGCAACCACTTTGTTTGTGGTTGGCCACGCGACTAAGAGCCGCACTGGATAATATTTCAAAGCTAAGGATTCGGAGCCGGTTCGATCAGTAGTCGTGATCATATCGGGCAAAGTTGCTGGGTGGTAATCTCACCGGGCCGTCGACCATACCGCGTGCCTGCCCAACGCTTTGACAGGCGGTAAAACTTCAGGTTACCATGCATATAAGCGCCGATTTGAACATCAGCTTGCGGGCGCTTTATAAATACGGCTAAAGCGAGGTGTAAGTAAACCCCGCTCTGGTCCAACCTGCAGCGGGTTTTTTTGTGGCTGTTGCACTGGGTAGGGCCAAGGAGGCACGACAGTGACAGTACCAACGGTTCCCCGGGATCTTCAAACCCATGCCATCCGCGCAGGTCAGCAGCGCACCGCTGAGTGCGAGCACAGCGACCCGATCTTTGCGACTTCTAGTTTTATTTTTGATAGCGCTGCCGATGCGGCGGCGAAGTTTGCCCAAAAGACGCCGGGCAATGTCTATTCGCGTTTTACCAACCCGACTGTGCGGGCTTTTGAGCACCGGCTTGCGGCTCTGGAAGGGGCGGCGTATTGCGTGGCCAGTGCATCCGGCATGTCAGCGATCCTCTGTCTTGCGCTCGCTCTGCTTAAGGTTGGAGACCGAGTTGCGGTATCAACCAGCGTTTTCGGTTCAACCGTGTCGTTGTTTACCAAGATTCTCAGCCGCTTTGGGATTATTGCGGATTTTGTTCCACTGACCGATCTCGCGGCCTGGCGTAAGGCAATCACACCGGACACCCGCCTGGTTTTTGTCGAAACCCCCTCCAACCCGCTGTGCGATATCGGCGACTTGGCGGCGTTGGCGGCGTTGGCACATGAGGCCGGCGCCCTGTTTGCGGTCGATAACGTGTACTGCACTCCAGTATTGCAACAGCCGTTCGCCCTGGGGGCAGACGTCGTTGTCCATTCGGCGACCAAGTACCTCGATGGCCAGGGCCGCTGCGTTGGTGGCGCTCTGGTGACTGACGACAAAGCACTGCACGAGATGCTGTTCAATACCTTGCGTACCGCTGGGCCGGCGATGAGTCCGTTCAATGCCTGGGTTTTTCTCAAGGGCCTGGAAACCTTGCCGCTGCGCATGCGTGCTCATTGCGACCATGCGGCCGAGGTGGCTCACTGGTTGGTGGATCACCCGGCAGTAACTAAAGTTCATTACCCGGGGCTTGCCAGTCATCCGGGCCACGACCTCGCCGCGCGCCAGCAGAGCGGTTTTGGCGCGATAATATCTTTTGAAGTCTCTGGCGGCAAAGACAGCGCCTGGCAGGTCATTGATTCGACTCAGATGCTCTCTATCACTGCGAACCTGGGTGACGTCAAGACCACTATCACTCACCCGGCTTCGACCACGCATTCGCGTATCAGCGCGGGTGAGCGCAAGGCTGCTGGCATCGGTGACAAGTTGGTACGCGTGGCGGTTGGGTTGGAGCCCCCGGTTGATATCATCGCCGATCTCGCCCGAGGGCTCGATCACATTAAGGCGCGGTCGAAGTCTTAGCCTGAAGCAGCGCTTGGCTGCTTGCGCCGCGCCAGCAGTGCCCGGGCGACCCTCGAGGCGGGTGGGTGACCGAGGCGTTTGCAGAGCCATTCGGTGATGCCCATCAGATGCTCGAGACTCACGCCCGATTCGATGCCGAGGCCATCAAGCAGGTAAACCACGTCTTCAGTCGCGACGTTACCTGCCGAGCCGGTGGCGTAAGGACAGCCACCGAGGCCGCCAACGGCGGTATCTACCGTTGTTACGCCGATCTCAATGCAGGCAAGGATATTCGCCAGGGCCTGTCCGTAAGTATCATGAAAATGAACAGACAGGCGCTCGATACCGGTTTCGTGGGCACAGGCCTTCACCAGTGATCGAGCTTTGTCAGGCGTGCCCACACCGATGGTATCTCCCAGAGAGATCTCGGTGCAACCCATCGCTGTCATCCTGGCTGCCAGTTCAGCTACCCGCCCCGGATTAACTTCACCCTCATAGGGGCAGCCGAGCACACACGAGATATAACCGCGTATTCTAATTCCCTCATCGAGCGCCAGAATGCAGATTTCGGAAAAGCGCTCGATGCTCTCGTCAATACTGCAGTTGATGTTGCGCTTTGAGAAGGTCTCCGACGCGGCGCCGAATACCGCGATCTCGCGGGCACCCGCGGCCCGGGCAGTCTGGTAACCCTTGCGGTTGGGCACCAGCACGGGCAGACGCAGGTCTGACCGTGAAGAAAGCGCCAACAGTACCTCGTCGCTGCCGGCCATCTGAGGTACCCAGCGCGGCGAAACAAACGCGCCCGCCTCTATCTGAGTGAGCCCGGCTTCGGCCAGGCGATTGATCAGCTCAATGCGCTCCGGCGGCGAGAGCGGCTGAGCCTCGTTCTGCAGACCGTCACGCGGGCCGACTTCGACGATATTGATATGTTCAGGTCGATCCATGCTCGATGATCTCCGGATCAAGTTTGATGTGGTAATAAATACAGATGTCGGGTTCGATACCGTCCCCATAGTCTTTTTCGATTATATGTACTGCGCGAGCACCGAGTGAACGGTTTAGTTGCCACATGGCGTTGGCGAGCCCGGCTCGGTTGCGCCCGGCGATTAGCTGGTATCCAGCCGAACGTGCCAGTGCGAGCTGGCGGGTTTTCAGCTCTCGCCCCACGCCCTTACCGCGGTAGGCGGGGCTGACACAGGTATCTGCCGAATACAGTACCGTGTTGTCACCACGCCCGGGATCCTCAGCGGGTCCGCGCACATGGGCAAAATGCTCGAGCGGGGCACCGAGGCAAAAGCCAGCCAGCTGGTTGCCGTCGATAGCGGCGAGGCTGGCGCCGCGCTGATCCAGAATGATCTGCTCAAGCGTTTCGGGCCGGTCCTGTCGTGACGCTTCGTAAGCCTGCGCCTCCAATTCGAGAATCGCTTCACGCCACTGCGCCCAGTTGTCACTATCAAGGCTGTCGTATTGCATGGTCATATTCAAAGATGCAACTCCGCTACAGCAGAATTATCTCATGCGCGCCAGCTGGAGATTCAGTTGCTGTTGTTGCCAGGGCTGCTTTGTTGGCGGAGCTCGTGTGTGCGTACGATACTCCGGTGCCTTGCGCTACAGGCGCTGCATTCAGTTACATCCTGGGCGCGCCAGTGCGATGGGGGGACGAACCCGTCGCGCCAGATTCCGAGCTGTTCTGCCTGCGCCGCTTTTTCTTCAGATACAAAAAGGGCTGAGGGGGTGTTATCGGATAGGGCCCAGCCGTGGCGCACCAGCCAGGCATTCAGGTTTTCATTATTTACGGCACACTCGGCCAGTACTGGCGCCGTGGCGGAGCCCGTGAGGGACACTAATGGGGTACAAGTGATGACGCCGCTGCGTGCCCGATCCTCAAGAGCCCGCCACGCAGCCTGGCCACAGCTCCAGTCGCCGGTCG
Source organism: Acidiferrobacteraceae bacterium (assembly GCA_018698075.1). Taxonomy (GTDB): domain Bacteria; phylum Pseudomonadota; class Gammaproteobacteria; order Arenicellales; family UBA868; genus UBA868. Next base: position 9,931 of record JABINT010000091.1, on the reverse strand, counting down.
AAGTGCGACAGGTGTAATCCAGGCCAATAACCGTGCTGCCCTCCAGGACGAAGGGGTGGCCGTCAATCAGCAGCAGGCCTTTGTCCGGTTGAAGTTCGATCGTGTTCTGGGCAACGGCGAAAACGTAGGAGAGTATCAGGACAAGGCCGGCAAGCCAGGCACAGTATCGGTGCAGACTCATCATGTCGTGCCACTTAAGTCCCAAAGAAGCATCATTACAGCATCACGGGCCCACTGCAGCCAGAGCGGCTGGTTGAGCTGATGTAACTGATTGGTGGAGCGCTCCAGGTTCTGTAGAGCGACGAGGATTGGCTCTGCCCGTTGCGCGAGGTGTACATAACAATGGCTGCGGCCACCAAGATAGGTTGAAGGGACCTTGCGGTCGTCATTTGAGCTACAGCGGTATTGAAATTCCCATCTGCCTGAATTCGGATAAACGATGGGCTCTTTTTATCTCGTTCTCTACCACCAATATGTTGTATATATGGCAAGGGGTTGGGGCACTTTGATGCCTTATCCTGAAGTCCGATTGAGCGTTTGATCCAAAGCCGCGCGGGCAAGATGAACCAGTTCGTCGATTTGCGCCCGCGACATAACCAGCGGTGGCGAGATGATCATGCTATCACCGACGGCACGCATCACCAGGCCCAGATCAGCAGCGATATCCCGGCACAGTGCACCTGTTTGGCCGGGCGGTTGAAACGGGGCGTGGGTAGTTTTATCTGCCACCAGTTCCAGGGCGCCCAAAAAGCCCACGCCACGTACCTCTCCCACGAGAGGATGGTCGCCGAGTTCGCGCCAGCGTTGCTGCAGGTACGGGCCAGTATCTTTGCGCACAGTATCGATGATGCCTTCGTCCCGAAGAATGCGGATATTGGCCGCAGCGACCGCGCACGCAGCTGGGTGGCCTGCGTAGGTCATGCCATGGGCAAACTCGCCGCCTTCGTCGATAAGGACTCGAACCACGTGATCGGCAACCATGACCCCGCCGATCGGCAGGTAGCCTGAAGAAAGTCCCTTGGCGATCGGCATCAGGTCAGGGTCAATGTTGTAGTAGTCGCTACCGAACCATTCGCCGGTGCGGCCGAATCCACAGATGACTTCGTCCGCTACCAACAGGATCTGGTGGCGCTTGCAGATGGCGCTGATCTTGGGCCAGTAACTGTCGGGTGGGACGATGACGCCGCCGGCCCCCTGGATAGGTTCGGCAATGAAAGCCGCCACCCGGTGTTCACCGAGTTCCTCTATCTTTTTCTCAAGCTCTCCCGCCACTTGCTTGCCGAAGTCATCGGGCGACAGGTCGCCGCCTTCGCGGTACCAGTAGGGCTGGCCAATGTGGACGATATCTGGGATGGGCAAGCCACCCTGAGCGTGCATAGCGGCCATGCCACCCAGACTCGCGCCAGCTATAGTGCTGCCGTGATAGGCGTTGCGGCGGCTGATAATGACTTGTTTTTCCGGATGCCCCATGCAGGACCAGAAATAACGCGCCATGCGGACGACGGTGTCGTTTGATTCTGATCCCGAATTAGTCAAAAAGACATGATTCAGATGTGCCGGGGTTACCTCGGACAGCAGTTGAGACAGGTCTATAACCGGGGGATGCGTCGTCTGGAAGAAGGTGTTGTAGTAGGGCAGGGTTTCCATCTGCTGCCGGGCGACCTCGGCCAGTTCCTTGCGCCCGTAACCCACATTGACGCACCACAGTCCCGCCATGCCGTCCAGTAGCTTGTTGCCGTCCGAGTCCCACAGGTAGATGCCCTCGGCACGTTCAATAATCCGTGCGCCGGTTTTATGCATGCGCCGATGATCGGTAAACGGGTGTAGAAAATGCGCGCTGTCCAGCTCGCGGTATTGCGCAGTCGTCAGAGCCATTCTATAGCCTCCTTTAAAAGCATTATCATCGGTTATAGCGACATGATAGAGAGCCTTGATGACGGGCGTCAATGCTCTTGGGCCACTAATCTTCTAGAGATAAAGACTCTTCGGCAGGTCGTGCTGGGACCGGCTGATGCTAGACGTTGAGCAACAGGTGTTCACGCTCCCACGAGCTGATGACCTGAAGAAAAGTCTCGTATTCGCTTTCCTTGACTGCATGCCAAGCTGTGACGAAGCGCTGCCCGAGCATCTCTTTGAGATCATCACACTCATCGAGTGCCTGCAGCGACTGCTCCAGACTGCGTGGCAGTTCGTAGGGCATATCGTAGGCGCTGCCGGTAACGGCAGCACTGGGGTGCAATTTCTGACGCATGCCGAGCAAGCCGCAGGCGAGGCTCGCTGCAATAGCGAGATAGGGGTTAGCATCAGCGCCTGGTACCCGGTTTTCTACCCGTCGTGATTCACGGCTTGAGTCTGGCACCCGCAGGCCTACCGTGCGGTTGTCCAGCCCCCACTGCACGTTGATCGGCGCAGCGTGATAGCGTGTCAGACGACGGTAAGAATTGACGTTGGGTGCCAGCAACGAGAGCGCGGCTGGCAGGTAGCGCTGCAGTCCGGCAATGTGTGAATAAAATAGAGTGCTGGCCCTGCCATCTGCGTTGCTGAAGATGTTCTCGCCGGTGTCATGGGAGATTACGCTCTGGTGTATATGCATTGCACTGCCAGGCTCTTTTTCCATGGGCTTGGCCATAAAAGAGGCATATATTTTGTGCCGTAGCGCAGTCTCACGCATGGTTCGCTTGAATAAAAAGGCCTGGTCTGCGATTGCTAGCGGATCGCCATGCAGCAGGTTGATCTCCATCTGCGCAGCTCCGGCCTCATGGTTGAGAGTCTCAAGTGAGATACCAAGGCCCTCGCAATAATCGTACAGATCCTCAAACAGAGGATCAAATTCGTTAACCGCGTCGATCGAGAAAGACTGACGCCCGGATTCGGCACGGCCCGAGCGGCCCACCGGCGGCTCTAACGGGTAGTCGGCGTCCGGATTCGGCTTGATCAGATAGAACTCCAGTTCCGGTGCGACCACGGGCTCCCAGCCATGTTCGCGGTAGGCGTTGATGACTTTTTGCAGCACGTAACGCGGGGACATCTCGACTGGGCTGCCATCGGCGTAGAAGCAGTCGTGTATTACCAGCGCCGTAGGTTCCTGAGCCCATGGGACAAGCCGGAAGGTATCGAGATCAGGTTTTAGGAAGATATCCTTATCGGCAGGGTCCACTGCGCTTTGGTCTTCGGGGTATTCGCCGGTGACCGTTTGTAAAAAGATCGCCTCGGGAAGGCGCATACCGATCTCTTCACTGTACTTGTGGGCCGGAATCAGTTTGCCCCGGGCAATGCCGGTCATGTCCGGGATGACCGCTTCTATCTCGTCAATGCGGTTATCACGCAGCCATTGGCGAATACTGCGGTCCGGTGCACCGCTGGTGGGCAAAGCGGCTTTGGAAGAATCTGACATAAAGCCCCGAAGGCTGTGAAACTCAGCGCGAGTGTACCCGACCCCGTTCGGGGCGCACAGGTGAGGTTTGGGCTGATTCCCCCGGTACAAAGCGACTGGAGCCTACTGATAAACAGGCTTTGCCCATGTATTCAGGGCTGGGTTCCCGCACAATACCCCCTAATGCAGTAATGAACGGAGTTGATCTCAAGATCCAGGTTGGCCTTAAGACTCAAGTTGACCTTAAGACTGAATATGTAACAGAATGGGCTGGTGCCCGCTCAATGCTCGACGCACACCGCGTGCGCCTTATAAAGCGCTACGTAGTGGCAGTATGTCTGTTGCGTAGCGTCGGTGCCGGTAGCGGATACCAACAAAACCCAAGGAGGATAAGAATGGAAAAAGTACAGAAATGGAAAGCGGCTGCAGGACTGGTAACAGGTCTTGCAGGCCTACTGGCCCTAAGTGGCCCGGCTCTGGCAGCGGACTGCCCGATCAAGATCGGCGGCCTCGCGCCGTTGTCAGCACCAGGTTCGGTGACTGGCGGTGAGGCCATGCGAGTCGCCATGCTGCTGGCCGAGCGTGACATCAACGCAGCGGGCGGAGTATTGGGCTGCGATATTGAGGTAGTCATTGCCGACACTGAAGGCCTGCCTGAAAAAGCACGCGCCCTGATGGAAAAACTTATCACCCAGGATGGCGTCGTCGCCGTGGGTGGCGGTTATCACAGTTCTGTTGGTGTCGCTGGTAAAGACATTGCCAATGATCGGGGCATCCCAGTGGTGTTTGCCGAGACCTGGAATGACACCATCACCGGCGATAAGCAGAAATACATCTTCCGTATTGCCCCGCTCAGTTCCTGGGCCTCTGGCGTGATCTGGAAGTTTGCGGCCCAAGCACCCGGAGTCAAGAAAGTTGTGATCGTCACGGAAAATACCGATTACGGTATCCCGGCGGCTGCAGAGTGCGAAAAGGGCTTAGCCTCCAAGGGTATCAGCAGCACCACCTTTGGTGTGGATATTGGCACCCAGGATTTCGCAGGCATCGTGGAGCGCGTGAAAGCAGAGAATCCTGATTACTTGATCGTGCTGCTGACGGGTGAGGCTGGCTTCAATTACGCCCAGCAGGCGGCGGACGCTGGTGTTGGCCCGCAGGACATGATGTTCCATGCTAACCAATCTGGCCTTGAGAGTAAGGCCTTTTGGGAAAACGTGCCTGACGGCAACTTGTCCTTTATGGCGCGTATTGGTGTACCAGAAACCATGTACAACGAAAGTGCGCTGAAAATGGCGAATGACTACAAGGAGCAGACCGGCAAAACCGGTGTGGAAAGTTATGCCTTGGAAGCTTATGACTCCATCGGTGTGATTGCCCAGGCTATCAACGAGGCCGGTTCTACCGGTGGCGACGCTATTGTTGATGCGCTTGAGAATATCAGCCATGAAGGCACTCTGGGTCGCATCTACTTCCCCTATGGCACGAAGAAAGATCCTTCGGCAGACGGCAAGGGCGACGAGTGGTGGCACCAGTGGCCTGACCCGGCCATCACGATGGTGCAGTATCAGAAAGAGGGTGAGGCCTCCAACACCATGACGATCGTCTATCCAGACGTGTACAAAACCGGTGACGCGATCTACGTCGGTCACTAATCACCAACTCTGAGCGGTAACAGCAGCGGGGTGGGCGTATTGCCCGCCCCGCTGGCTTTTTTTCGGACCCGGTAACGGGTTCACACCTCTTTTGTTAAAAGCAATTTAAGCAATGCAGTATTCAAGTATTTTCTGGTGGACTATTCTCTGGTTGATCTTCTGGGGGGTGGCCGGCGGCATCATCACCCGTCGGATTTACCTGCGCAAGGATCTGGATACCTCTAACGCTACCCTGGGCGGTTCAGTGATCGGTGCTGCGTTTGGCCCGGTCGGCCTGGTGCCGTTGTGGTGGAAGAGTCCCGAAATCAGTCGGGCGATGATTACACTATCGTCACTGGTCGTGATCGGCATTATTGCTGTGGCCTTTGCCAATGCGGACCCGGAGAACAACTGTGTCTCCAACGGTTCGTTTGTCGCCTCGCAGATTACCAACGGATTGATCATCGGCATTATCTACGGCCTGATGGCGCTGGGACTGACACTGATTTTTGGGATCCTGGGTATCGTGAGTTTTGCCCACGGCGCCTTTTATATGATCGGCGGCATGCTGGTTTACTACATGGTCGTAGTCTGGTTTCCGGGGGCCCATCCGCTGATCGGCGTGCTTGGCGCCTGTGCGCTTACGTTTGCTTTGGGCGCAACATTCGAGCGACTCTTTTTAACACCCATGTACGACAACCGGGTGGAGCGGCCGATCGAATACGGCATCCTGGTCACTTTTGGCCTCTCGTTCACGCTGACCTATCTGGTGGCGGCCCTCGCTGGGTTCAACCCAGTTAAAGTAAAGCGGTTTTTTGACTTTCCCCGTATCCGGCTGCCCGATAGTTCCGATCCCTGGTTGATCAAGACAAGCCGGGGCAACATGGAACTGTTTGACACGGTGTCGATCTCCAACCCACGATTTGTTGCCGCCATGCTTTCGATCTTGGTGTTGTTGGCACTGCTTTATTTCCTGCACCGCACCTGGACTGGTAAGGGGTTGCGCGCGGTCAGCCAGGATCGAGAGGCCGCGGCGATTGCCGGGATCAACCCCAACCGGATGAATATGCTGGCTTTTGCCCTGGGCTCTATGGTCGCTGCGCTTTCGGGTGCCGTATTGGTACAGGCATTTTCGTGGTTGCCGATTGTTGGGCAGATTCCCGAGATGCGCTCGTTCGTGATCGTCGTGTTGGGAGGGCTCGGTTCATTGCCCGGCGCTTTTGTCGGAGGCATCCTCGTGGGGCTGGTAGAAGCAGCGGGAACCGGTTGCGTGCCGAACCCGCAGAAAGCGTCCAGTTATATTCCGGCCTACGGCATGATGATTCTTGTGCTGATGTTGTTATTGCGGCCCATGGGCCTTTTTGGTCGTAAATTCGCGAGCGGGGCGCACGGCAAGTTTTGAGAAAACGACATGTGCCCCACGCGATGGGTATCGCCCTTTTGGCGTTTTTTTTCGCCTTTCCCTTTGTCTATTCGGCTGGCAACTACGACTACATCATGCATATCTGCATCGTTGGCTTTTTCTACGCCATTTTGGCGTCGAGCTGGTCGATGCTGGCAGGGTATGCTGGCCAATTCTCATTCGGCCATATGGCTTTCATGGGGCTGGGCGCGTATACCGCTGCACTTTTTTGTCATTATTTTTTCATCTCGCCCGAGCCCACTGGCATCTGCACCGAGTTTGCACTGGGCAGCAATTACCTGATTATCAAGAACCCGATCGGAGTGACCTCGACCACACTCACTCAGGATTGCCTGGCACAGGCAATGGAAAAATGGGATGGCGCAGTCACGGTTTCCCCGATGCCAGTCTGGCTTGGGGTGATTCTCGGTACCTTGGTAGGCGGTATCTTCGGCCTGCTTATTGGCTTGCTGGTGTTGCCTCTGCGGGCGGCTTACCTGGCGCTTTTCACCCTGGGTTTCTCCGAGATCCTTCGCGCCACTATCAGTGCCGAGATCCAGATTACCCGGGGTCAGGCTGGAATCGAACTGCCCGGCCTGTTTGAAAACGGCATCACCATTGCCGGGCATTACTTTGGCAAGACTGACAAGATTCCACCTTATTTCGTCATGTTCTTTTTGCTGCTGGGCTGTCTTGCCATTCTTTACTGGTTGTCGCGGTCGCGTTTTGGCCTTTTTGTGCGCGCGTTGCGCGAAGACCAGGACGCTGCCGCTGCGCTTGGCGTTAACACCACCCGCTACAAGATCCTGGTTTTTGTCATCACCTCGATGATGGCCGCGAGCGCGGGAGCGGTGCAGGCACACTATGTCACTATCATTACGCCGAACAATCTCATGATTTTGCAGATGAGTCTGGTGGTGGCGATGGCGGTGATTGCTGGGGTGGAGAACTTTGTCGCCGCGGCAATCGGTGCGATCCTGATTGAATTTACTCTGGAAATGCTCCGTACCAGCTTTAACATCGGCGGCATCGAGATCGACATGACGCTTTGGCGGCTGGTGTTCTTTGGCGTGGTATTGATGCTGACCTTGCGTTTTGCCCGCAACGGCTTGCTGGTGCCGGTAATTAACTACTTCAGCCGCGGTCATGTGGCAGCTGAAACAGTGGTCCGGCGAAAGCAAAGTGAATCCAGCGAAGGTGCGAGCACTGCGCCCGGCGTACAGGGAGGATCGTCATGATCGAACTGGAAGTGTCTCGATTGAACAAGAAATTTGGCGGTAATCATGTGCTGAAGGATGTCTCCTTCGAGATTAAAGGCGCTGAGATGATCGGCCTGATTGGCCCCAACGGCGCGGGCAAGACCACGCTGACAAATGTGCTGGATGGGGCGGTCAAGCCAAACAGTGGCACCGTGTATTTGAACGGCAAGCGCATTGACCAATTGCCGCCGTTTGAGATTGCCAAGACGGGACTGGGTCGCACTTTTCAGGTGACCCGATCGTTTCGGCGGATGACCGTGCTGGAAAACCTCTATGTGCCGGCACTGGCGCTTGGCAAGAGTCACACCGGCAATGAAGTCAAGGAGCAGGCGCTGGAAGTGCTGGAGTTTTTGACTATGGAGCACCTGCGCAACGAGTATGCCCGAGCGCTCTCTGGTGGCCAGCAGAAGCTGCTCGAACTGGGACGCCTGCTGATGTTGGACCCGGATATTATTATCCTTGACGAGCCTTTTGCCGGCGTACACCCCAAGTTGATGGAAGTCATTTACGACTATATACGCCGGGCCAATGCCCAGGGTAAAGCGATGATCATCATCAGTCATCAGATGGATTCGATCTTTGCGCTATGCGAGCGATTGCTGGTATTGAACTATGGCGATCTGATTGCTGATGGCACTCCGGAACAGGTCAAGAAAGACCCAGTGGTCATAGAGGCATACCTGGGTACGACAGAAGATCGCTCGGGTACCGGTCACGGTGACGAGGCAGAGCAATCATAATGACTGATGCCGACGAAGACATCGTTCTTGAGTTGCGCGACCTGTATGTGGGTTACTACAAGGATCTTAATATCCTGCAGGACCTTAACATCAAGGCTCGAAAGGGTCAGATTACGGCAATTCTTGGCGCCAACGGGGTGGGTAAGTCAACCGCGCTCAAAGCTGTATTCGGGTTCCTCCGCCCGAATGGTGGACAGGTGTTATTGGAGGGCGAGGACATCATCGATGTGCCCACCCACCAGAGAATTCTCAAGGGCCTGGCCTACATTCCTCAGCAGCCGGGTATCTTCAAGGATATGTCTGTCGAGGAAAATCTGGAGCTTGGCGGCTGGACTTTCAAGCGTGATAAAAAGCAGATTGCCCAAAAAATGGAGGCAAACTACGAGCGCTTTCCTGTGTTGAAGGAAAAGCGCAAGCAGATCACCGGTGAACTGTCTGGCGGTCAACAGCGGATGGTGGAGATAAGCCGTACCCTGATGGCGGAACCGCGGATGCTACTGGTGGATGAGCCTACTGCGGGGTTGTCGAAGATGCTCTCCGAAGAGGTCTACGAGATGCTGATCATGTTGACTGAACAGGAGAACCTTACGATTCTGCTGGTGGACCAGGAAATTCGCCATGCGCTGCACATATCCGACTACGTGTATGTGCTGGAACTGGGGCGCAACAAGTTTGAAGGGCCGGCTTCTGATTTTGACGATCTGGAAAAGGCTTTCTGGGTAGCCTGAGCCTATAGGATAAACGGTCGGCCTTTTCGGTTACCCGTGATGAGTAGAATGCTGTCCCACAACACCGGCGCGCTCAAAGTGCTGGCCTGCCAGGCCAGCGTTCCACCCGTTCAGACCCCAGCGGATCGGGATGCGCACGTGCGGGCGCTGTGTGATCGGATCCGTCAATACCTTAATCGCACCGATACGGTTGATCTTATCGTGTTGCCGGAGTTGTGTACGATTGAATACTCCATCGGCGCTTTTTCGCAGCTGGACAGCCTCGCCGAGCCCATTGACGGCCCTTCTACCCAGGCATATTCCCGTCTTGCTCAAGACAGTGGCGCAATGGTGGTTTTCGGCATGGCGCGATCAACAAAGCGGGGCTTCGCTATCAGTCAGCTTATTATCGACGGTGCGGGCGAGGTGGTTGGCTGTTATGACAAGATGCATCTTTGCCACTATGGCGCATCAACCGAGAAAGATTTTTTTCAGGCAGGTGAGCGTGTTGTCTTTTTCGATCTTAAAGGTTGGTGCATTGCCCCGATCATCTGCTACGACATCCGCATCCCGGAGCTGAGCCGCGCGCTGACCGTGGATCATGATGTTAATTTATTACTGCATTGCGGGGCATATTTTCGGGATGAGTCTTTTTCTAGCTGGCACAGTTTTGCTATCACACGGGCGATGGAAAACCAGATCTACCTTTTAAGTCTGAACCGCGCTGGCGCGGACTATGGGGGTTCAATTTTCTGCCCGCCGTGGATAGATGATGATCAGCCGGCGCAGTATTTTGAAACACATGATGAAGACTTCAGGCAT
>JABINT010000085.1 GCA_018698075.1 Acidiferrobacteraceae bacterium | reverse complement strand
CCAGAATCTATCAAGAATTAGGAAACGCCATGAAATCAAAAAATATTCCAATGTTGTCGATACTGAGCCTCGCTCTGTTGGCGGGCTCTGGTGCTGTGCTGGCAGAAAGTGACGGACCCGGCTCTCTCGGCGGAGATTCGGGAGCCGGTTCTTCAGCGGGCGCATCAGTGGCTGCACCGGCCGTATCTACAGGAAGGGTGCAGGGCAACTACGATGGCTATGTCGATTCCCATTCTGATCTCGCTGCTGCTTTTGCCGCTTACGGCGGCCATATGTCCAAAAGCGACTGGGGCGAAGCTCACTACGGTGCCTTCGGGCGTTACGAGGGTCGATCACTTTCCGGTTCTGGGCAACACAACGATCGTGATGACGACCATCACAACAATCATGTCGATAATCACAATGATAATCATGTCGACGATCACGACGACGATCATCACAACAATCATGATGACGACGACCATCACGACGATGACCATGTCGATAATCACAATGATAATCATGTCGACCATCACGACGATGACCATGATGATGACCATCATGACCACGACGATGACCACGACGATGATCATCACGACGATGACCATGACGATCATCATGACGACGACTAAGCGTTACTGAAAATTACTGTTTCTCCTTCGCATTACCAAAAGGCCCCGTACGGGGCCTTTTTTTTATGGAATCTAAGAGTTAGGCTGGTAGTAGTGCCAAAGGTTTGTCAGAATAACTTCTGACCATCATCTGCCAGACCGCACAGTGTTAGTACTCAATACCTTGTTGTTTCTGACGGCCCGACACTAATGACCGGTTTATCACACCTTTTTAGGGGCCACCTGCTGCAGTGGCTGCTGCGCGGGTTAGGCGTGATTGTCCTTGGGGCTTTGTTTTACCGCTACCTCGTCCACGATGGCGATTTTGATGTGTACTGGGCTGCGACCTTTCGTTTTCTGCATGGACTCAAGGTACACATATACGAGCAGAACGTTTTCACATATCCCACCTTCGCTTCCTTTTTGCTGCTACCGGTTTATCCATTGGGCTATTCCGTGGGCAAGATTCTTTTTTTTGTCGTGAACGTTCTGATTCTGGTGGGCGCGGTCCGGGTATGTCAGCGTGAAATTCTGTTGGAAACGCCGGCACGCACAGCAATTATCACGATCAGCCTATTGTTTTCCGTACGGTCGATGCTGGCGGTCTTTAACAATCAACAGACCGATATTCTAATTTTTGGCCTGATGGTATTTGGCCTTGCAGCTTATGTTCGGCGCCCACTTGCCGGGGCGAGCCTGATGGCACTTGCCGTCGCGCTTAAAGCCAATCCGCTTTTTATGATATTACTCCCAGCGTTCAAGAAACGCTGGAGCATGGTCGCTGTATTTCTGCTGGTGACCGTCGGGCTGATCGGGGCTCCCGATATCGCCAAATACGCTGTCACCGATACCTGGACAGAGTCGGAGTTCACTGTACCCGGGTCGGTATTGGCAAAGAACGACATCGTTCCCCAAGGCCATTTCAGGGCCGAGGCGGGAGACAAGGATCTCTGGGGTTACCTGCGTGAGCATTACGCGATGACGCTTTCAGCATCCCCAGATGGAGTACGCTGGTGGCAGGATCGGGACAGCAAGGGTAATCAGTCGCTATACCGTATTGTGGCATCCCATCTGGGGAAAGCCATACCTTCCAATCTGGTACTTCTGAGCTTGTGCGCCTTTTTTGGGTTGCTGTTGCTCGGGGCAACCCGGCGACAGGGAGATTCGATTTTTGTCCTGGGGTTACTTTTTTATACCGCCTTTGTTTTGATTGGGCCGCAGTCCTCAAAACCGCATTTCATTGCGTTTTTCGGGCTGTTGCTGTTCTGTTGGCAGGACGCGCTACTGAATCGCTCATGGCTCAAAGGGATCTGCCTTGCGCTGTTGTCGGGCTTGCTAGGGGTTAAGGCAGCCGCAGGTCTTCTGTCGGCTGGACCGCTGGCAAGGGATATTGTTGGCCTGGCCGGATTTGCCCTATGGCTTTACAGTTACATGTTGTTGATGATCAGCGGCCACCGTAAGCCCCTATCGGTCACCAAAACGTAAGCGCCACACCAGAATCAGCGCCTCTTTGAAGGTATGCCCCGACATCTTCGAGACGCCATGAACGCGGTCGGTAAAATGAATCGGCACCTCGGTTACTGATAATCCTGCCTGCAGGGCGCGCCATGTGGTCTCGATCTGAAAGCCATAGCCCACTGCGTTGATCCGGCTAAGGTCAATTTCCTCAAGGGCTTTGCGGGTAAAGCATTTAAAACCTCCTGTCAGATCACGGTAGCGCACTCCAAGGATGGTTCGCGCGTACAGATTGCCAAAGCGCGAAAGCGCCAGGCGCCGTAGTGGCCAGCCGGAAACCCCACCACCCGCCATCCAGCGACAGCCAAGCGCAATATCTGCTTGCTCGGTTGCTTTTAGCAGTCGGGGCAGATCTTTGGGGTTATGGCTGAAATCGGCGTCTATCTCGAAAACATGACTGTAATCGCGCGCAAGCGCCCAATCGAATCCGTCCAGATAGGCCCGGCCAAGGCCCTGCTTGTCTGGGCGGTGCAGCACATGGACGCCCGGATCTTCGCTCGCGCATGTATCAGCCAGTTTCCCGGTGCCATCAGGAGAGTTGTCATCAATGATTAGAAGATCCGCCTCTGGTAGGGCGGCCCGTACCGCCTGGACGAAGGGAATCAGGTTGTCACGTTCGTTGTAGGTGGGGATAAGGATCAGGGGTTGGGTCATGGGCGGTTGACCAGTAGTTATATCGCTGAGGGTTCGGGATGCTAATCTTAACCGGCCCGTATCGCGCCGGGGCCTTGCGGGCTCGGTTCGAGCCTTTGCGCTCAAAATAACCGATCAGTTCTGAACTTTCCCCCGGGAGTTATTGCCAATGCCCAGTCACGCTTTTCTTGAACACACCGGTGTCCTGGCCTTCGCCCATCGTGGTGACAGCGAGGCCGCCCCAGAGAACACGGCGGCCGCTTTCGAGAGCGCCGTCGCTCAGGGCTTTCAGTATCTGGAGACCGATGTGCACTGCACCTCCGACGGCGTACTACTGGCCTTTCATGATGATCGACTCGACCGGGTGACTTCAGACCGTGGGCGCATCGCCGCGCTGGATTATTCGGTGATTGCCCGGGCCCGGGTTAACGGCCGGGAACCCATTCCGCTGCTGGAAGAGCTGCTGGCTGAGTTTCCTCTGACCCGTTTCAACATCGATCCTAAGTCCGACCAAGCCGTAGAGCCACTGATCGAGGTAATCCGCAAAACCCGCGCCCAGGAGCGTGTCTGTATCGGATCTTTTTCCGACAAGCGTCTGCGTCACATCCGCGCGGCACTGCCAGGGATTTGCACCTCGATGGCCACTTTTGAGACGACCCGGGCGCGTCTGGCCAGCATTGGTGTGCCGACTGGGGCTTTGCAGGCAGCGTGCGCCCAGGTGCCGGTGTGGTGGAACGGAATCAAGGTGGTTGATGGCCGATTCATTCGCGCTATGAAAGCACGCGGCCTGCATACTCATGTCTGGACGGTGAACGAGCGCGAGGAAATGAACCGGTTACTGGATCTGGGGGTGGAGGGCCTGATGAGCGATCGCCCAGCTGTACTTAAATCAGTATTACGCTCGCGAGGTCAATGGCATCAGTTAGATTGAGCGTCGACTGGGTTGTTGACCAGGCGAAAGAAAAACATTCCGGCAAAGAACAATAGTGCTACTGAAAGAATGCCCAGACGTGGGTTGCCACTGAGATAGGTGATCGTACCCATCATTACCGGGCCGAAAACCGCTGCCGCTTTACCCACCACATTATAAAAACCGAAGAACTCCGCATTCTTTTCTTCGGGAATCAGGTGGCTGAACATGGAGCGACTAAGCGCCTGGATACCACCTTGCACGAGACCAATGACCGCAGCCAGGATATACATATGCAGCGCCGTTTCCATAAAGTAAGCGAAAACAGTCACTCCTATATATACCCAGATACAGATCCAGATACCCCGCTGGGCGCCGTAACGCTCGCCCAGGCGGCCAAACACCAGCGCTGCCGGAAAGCCAATGAACTGCACCAGCAGCAATGCCGTGATCAGGTTATCGGACGACAGCCCAATGGTGAGGCCAAAATCAACCGACATCCGCACAATGGTGTCGACCCCGTCGATATACAGCCAGTACGCTAGTAAAAACATCCACGCGCCACGGTACTGACCCAGATTTGTCGCGGTATCACGTAATGCCGCAAAAGTTCCCTTGATGTCCACACCGCGTCGTCCGCTATTTGGCAGTGGCTCATCGACATACAAAAACAACGGTATGGAAAATACTGTCCACCATACCGCGACGGTAATAAAGGACCAGCGTACACCTTGGGCCGCATCGGCCAGGCCGAACAGCTGCGGTTTAAGGGTCATCAGCACGTTGATCAGAAAGAGCAGGCCACCTCCAAGGTATCCCAGGGCAAATCCGAATGCAGAAATACGGTGGCGGGCTTTTTTCGGAGCGACGATGATCAGTAGTGAATCATAGAAAGTGTTGGCGCCGGAGAAACCCACAACCGCGATCGCGTAGAGCAGAATGGCAAATGGCCACATCCCAGCCTGGACCAGGTACAAGGAGCCAGTTGCCAGAACGCCAAGGCAGGCAAAGGTGGCCAGCATGCGTTTACGTAATCCACCGGTATCGGCCATGGCACCGAGAATCGGCGCCAGGATTACAATGATCAGACTGGCAACAGAGTTGCCCACCCCCAGGTAAAAAGTACTGTGGGTGAGAGCCACATCCTGACTCCAGTACTGCTTGAAGAAAATCGGGAAGAATCCTGCCATCACTGTGGTTGCAAAGGCGGAGTTGGCCCAGTCATAAAGGGCCCAGGAGACCTTGCGTCGGCTATCAGAGGTAATCATGGGGTTGTTCGCATGTCGGTGAGGCCGCCGGTATCAGCCAGGGGTAGATTTATGGCTTGTCCAGGTAGTACGTGAGTTGGCTAGTTTACCTTGGTCCTGGGGTAGCGGCACTGTTACTGGGTTTCGATGTCGAAGACGGTTGGCAGGATTCAGGGTTCGGATATTCCTTGATGTAATCCTCGATGCTGTTCAGGGCATGGGCTTTGAAACTGAGGAGAAGAGTTAGGAGTAGCAACTGTCAGTTGACACAGGAATAAGCTCCTAGAAGTCGACGGCATTTGATACGACGTGATGGGCCAATAACCTACAGCCTGAAAGGAAGCGTTACATTTACGCGTTGGCCCTATCAACCCAGCAAGGTGCGCCTGAACAGCGCCTTGCTATACTCAGAGCAAGTCTTGCCCAATGTGGGAGCCTATCAGGAAAGTGGTGAACGCCCCAAGGTCTCACAGTAAAACGCTGTTTGAAAAAATATTTGACCGCCACGTAATCGTAACACGTGAATCGGGTGACGCACTGCTGTTCATTGATCGGCAGCTTATCCATGATCTTCATTACCGCTCGTTCGAAGAACTACAAGCTGTCGGGCGCACTATCCGTTATCCGGATCAATTGTTCGCGACGCCGGACCACAGTGTTCCCACCACTGCCAAGAAACTGACCGACATTCCGCAGGGCGAAATGCGCGATACGGTTGCCGGTCTACAGGAGGCGGCCGAACGGATTGGCTTTACACATTTCGACATGACCGACCCGCGCCATGGAATTGTCCATGTTGTCGGGCCCGAACAGGGCATCACCCTGCCGGGCCTAACACTGGTCTGCGGCGACTCTCACACATCTACCCACGGTGCGCTGGGTTGCCTCTCATTTGGTATTGGCTCAACTGAGGTCAAGCATGTACTAGCGACCCAAACTTTGTGGCAGCGAAAGCCTCGAAGTATGCGCATCACGGTAGACGGAACTCTTGGTCTTGGGCTCAGCGCAAAAGATATTATTTTGACCATCATCAGGCACATTGGGGCCGCTGGCGGCACTGGTTATGCGATCGAATACGCCGGTTCAGCAATTCGACAGCTGTCTATAGAGGGTCGAATGACAATCAGTAACATGACCATCGAGGCTGGTGCCCGGTTTGGCATTATTGCGCCCGATGACAAGACCCTGGAGTACGTTTACGGCCGACCCTACGCGCCCACTGACGAAAAATGGGAAGAAGCCATGGCTTACTGGCGACTGCTACCTTCCGACGATACAGCAGTGTTCGATAAAGAGATCAACATAAACGCTGCTGCAATAGAGCCGACAGTAACCTGGGGTAACAGTCCGCAATTCTGTGTGGGTATCAGCGATGTGATCCCAGATCCAGCCTCCGAGGCCGACCTTGCAACCCGAGCCAACATGGAATCTGCACTCACTTATATGGATCTTTTGCCGGGCACGCCGGTCAATAAGATCGATATCGACAGAGTATTCATTGGTTCGTGTACAAACAGCCGGATTGAAGATCTACGGCAAGCTGCAGAAGTATTCAAAGGCAGATCTGTGGTCGTGCCTACACTTGTCGTACCTGGTTCCGGCCTAGTCAAGAGCGAAGCTGAACGAGAAGGGCTTGATCGTATATTTATTAACGCAGGTGCCCAGTGGCGAGAACCGGGTTGCTCTATGTGTGTGGCTATCAACGGTGACGTGCTTTCACCAGGTCAGCGCTGTGCATCGACTAGCAACCGAAATTTCCAAGGACGTCAGGGCATGGGAAGCCGTACCCATCTGGTCAGCCCGGCAATGGCCGCAGCTGCAGCCGTCACTGGGCGTTTCACAGATAGCCGGCGACTCAGCAGTTAGCACGCATGCAACCATTTCGCAGATTCTCAGCTGTTGCTGTTCCGATTGACATTCCTAACTGTGATACCGACCAGATTATTCCAGCTCGATTTTTGCGCCGGGCAAAGGATGATCCGGCCTATGCCCGCTTTCTACTTCATGACCTCCGATTTCATGCCGACGATACTGAAACCAGCTTCATATTCAATCAGATCCCTTACACCAACGCACAGATTCTGGTGTGTGACATAAATTGGGGTTGTGGATCATCGCGAGAGGCTGCCGTCAATGCATTGATGGCCAATCACATCCGTGCAGTAATTGCCCCAACTTTTGGTGATATTCACTACAGCAACTGCATCAAAAACGGTTTGCTACCTGTCAGGCTCTCTGCTGCGAATTGCAATCACATCCGGATACAGCTGCACGAATCCCCTGGTGCGTCCATAACCATAGACCTCGACAAACAGGCTGTCTCAGGCCCTGATCGAAAGGGGTACATGTTTGATATAGACCCAATGGACAAGATCAGGCTGCTTCATGGGCTAGATGACATCAGTATGACGCTCGAACATCAGGCCGAGATTGAAGCGTTTGAACGGGACTATCGTAAAAAAAACCGTTGGATTTTCTAAGCCCTCGCAAAGGGAACTGAACTGGCCAGCAGTACAGGTTGGTGATCTATTCAGTCAACCGCCAACAAGTCACTGAGTTTTGTTTGAAACCCGTGTCCACCTGCTTCGCGCTTACGGCTCAATGCCCGGGCACATATCCATGTGAGTCGTAGTTTTTATGCGTCTGGATACAGATTTTTATCTCTTGTCAGGGAGGACGAAGAGATGGGTTGCACAAAAAGCAATACCTTTCAGCGGGGTGCAAATGATTCTTTATAAAGCCTAAGCCAGTTCCCACCCGAGATTTTGGCAATATCTGATTCAGAAAAAGATCGTTTCCCTAGTTCTTCCAATAAATCTGGAAAGTCTTCCGGTGAGCGGAACCAGTCATCCCAGGAAGATAATTTATTTGGCGATCTTAACGGGCTTTGTCTTGCCCAACGCCCGCCTCGCCACCAGGCAATGGCATCTTCTGAATAGTCTGTGTAGTAGTCAGTTCCGAACCCCACGGCGTCTATTGGGAACTTTCCAACACTCCATTCGACCATGTCACAGAAATCATTGCGCGTTGTCGCCCAGGTGCTCGCCTGTAACGTGACAAGAGGTAGACTGGCCTGCAATAAAGCCACTAGTAACGATATCATCACAGCGGCTGGCTGTTAAGACATTGAGGACATCCCGTGTGACTGATCTGCCCTTGTTGAAACGCTACCGGTTTTGGGCCGGCAGTATCGCCGCGCTGGCGTCCGCGATCACGTTCGCATTGAACGTGGTTTTCTCAAGGGTCGCCTATGATTACGGAGCGAATCTACATGCCCTGAATCTTGTCCGCACGGTGACATTTTTGTGCTGTCTTGCGGCTGTAGTATTTATGACCGGCTCGCGTGTGAAAATGCCCACGACGGAAATGCTGCGCTGCCTTTTTCTCGGCGTGCTGCTGTGCGCGGAGATGTATCTGTTGCTGGCGTCGATCCTGTTTATTCCGGTTGCGCTGGCGATTCTCGTTTTTTACGCCTACCCGCTGATGATTGCTTTATGGGCCTGTGGCACCCGGAAAAGTCGGTTCTCGGTCATGATGTTTGCGGCCATGGTGCTGGCTTTTTGCGGACTGGTCATCGCGTTGACTGGCGATGATTTACTTTCCGTTGGCTGGCAGGGCCGGGTGGGAATCGGACTTGCCGCGTTTGCCGCGGTGTGCCTGGCAACGCTGCTTGTATTAAGTGAGAAAGTCCTGGAGAAGCAGAACATTAATGTGATGATGTTCTACATGCTGTTGAGCGCCACAGGTACTGTTCTCGTCATCTCTGTGGCCGTATTTGAACTTCACTGGCCGGAGTCATCGAAAGGCTGGCTCGCCCTGACCGGGAGCGCAGGATTTTATGTTGCCGCGACTTTTCTGCTGTTCCGAGCGGTGGATCTGGTCGGGTCTCTGCAGACGGCCATCATCGACAACACCTCCCCGATCTGGGCGATGATCCTGGGATTCATCGTGCTGGGGCAGTGGCTCAATGTTCGCCAGGTCACGGGCGCGGTGATTACGGTGGTTGCCGTTATGCTTTTGCAATGGTTGCGGCGTCCAAAGCCGGTTTGAGCAGGGGAGGTGAGTGTGCGATAGCGGTAGGGCGGCATTTTTGTTACTGCTATCTATGACGACATGACACAGCACCAGAACATCTTTTTCAGATAAGTCTCTGAGTAGTTCACCAGACGTGTGACGGGAGACATAGGCGAGCAGGAACGAGTCGAGAATCTGATGCATGGCGGCATAATGCCCCTCGTGTGAAGGCGAACCTGCACCGTCAGTTATGTGCTGCGGATCGTCGCAGAAGATTACGTTGGATTTTGCCGCTCACTGTTTTGGGTAGTTCCGGGACAAACTCGATAGCACGGGGGTATTTATATGGCGCGGTGGTCTGTTTGACGTGCGCTTGCAGCTCGGCGATCAGCTCGGCGCCCGCTTGTTGAGATTCGGGATCTGTCAGTACAACAAAAGCTTTGACGATTTCCCCCCGTTCGGCATCTGGCAGGCCCACGACAGCGCTTTCATGTACCGCCGGGTGTGTGATCAGGGCGTTTTCCACTTCCTGGGGCCCAATCCGATAGCCTGCGGAACTGATGATGTCATCGGTTCTGCCGATATAGAAAAAATAGCCGCCTTCATCCTGGTATACGTTGTCACCTGTTTTAAACCAATCCGATCCATCGGCTTTGATCAGTGCATCACGAGTGCGTTGCGGATCGTTCCAGTAGCCCAGCATCATCTGCGGGTTGGGCAGGCGGATAAGGAGCTCACCTTCGTCACCACGCCCGCCCAGCGTGCCGTCGGTGAGGAAAACGCCCGTTTCAATGCCCGGTAAAGGGCGACCCATCGAGCCGGGTTTTACCGGCATCCACGGATAATTGAGCACTGTCATCAGGACCTCTGTCTGGCCGTAGCCATCAAGCAGCGGCACCCCGGTCAGAGCCTTCCAGGTCTCGACGATTTCGGGATTGACCGATTCACCGGCAGATACTGTCAGCCTTAGCTGTGAGAAATCTATCCTGCTGATATCTTCACGAATCAGTCGTCTGAGCTCAGTTGCTGCTGCACAGAACACCGTGACAGCATAGCGCTCAATCAACTCGAAACGCTTGTCGGGCTCAAACGGGCCGTCATAGAACAGCACAGCACTGCCCTGGCTCCAGGGGCCAAATAAAATACTGGTGCCTGCCTTTGACCAACCGGTATCGGCAGTACACCACATGACATCCGTAGGTCCCAGCGAAAGCCAATGAATAGCCGAGAAGCGCCAGGCGTACAAACTTCGCGATGGATGGCACACGCCTTTCGGGTGGCCGGTCGAGCCAGACGTGTAGTACATCACTGCCGGCGCTTCCAGGTCCAAGTCGCAGCACTCGAATGTCGTATCCTCGTCCCGGGTCAATTCATAGTCCGACCACCCCGCCACCGGTTCACCAACGGCCAGCGCCGCTTTGAGTGTTGACAGGTACGGTTCGAATTTGCCGGATTCGGCAGTGGTGGTGATGACCGCTACAGCACCTGAATGATCCATTCGATAGGCGACGTCTTTTTCCGTCAGCATCGTAATGCATGGAATAGGAACTGCACCCAGTTTGAGGCATGCGGTCAGACAGATCTGCCACTCGGGGATCCGGGGCAGCATGACGATGACGCGCTGACCCGCGCAGATCCCCTGTGCCGATAGCCAGTTGGCAACCTGGGCGGACTGGCACGAAACCTCGTGGAAGGTGAGCAAGCGCTCGGTGTTTTCAGAGTTGCACCAGATCAGCGCGATTTTCTGTTTATCTCGAGCAAATTGGTCGACAACGTCGCGACCGAAATTGAATGTCTCTGGCAGCGATGGATGATGGGATCGGCAGATAGATTCATAGCGGTCCATAGCGCCCAACCCTTTGTTCAGGAATCTGTACCGGGATTTGAATCAACGCCGCATCGGTGCGACCGCTAAAGCGTATTTGCCGGTGAAGCTGTTCGGTAAGTGTGCCGGTATCTGACGTTCTTTGCACGCTATCCTGATTCGGGCTACAGTGTGACGTAATAAAGCGCCATCACCAGGTCAAGAGATTACTCCGTCAACCGTGATCGCCCGGTGCGCTGACAAATTGCCGGATTCGCCATGAACAGCTTCTGTAAAGCCCAGAGAAACTAGCGCCAGTGCAAATGCCGAGCGGACCCTTCGTGACCACGGTCGTGGGTAGCCTGCCCAAGCCACCGTGGCTGCAGGAGAAACTCCCGCTGAATGCCGCCGGCAAACAGGTTCATGGCAAGGGTGCGGCGTGGCTTTTCGATGGTGAGCTGCTGCAGCGGGCGCAGGATGATGCCGTCCGTGTTGCGATCCATGACCAGACCGAGGCCGGAATCGATGTGATCAGCGACGGCGAGCAACGTCGTACCTCTTACATGGCCCACGTTGTGGCCCGGCTTGGGGGGTTCGACTACGGTACGCCGGCCAAAAAATGGGTCCGAAACAACCGACGGTTGGCCGAGGTCGGTCGGTGTACGGGGGAGGTGCTGCGCAAGGCGCCGATTTTGGTAGATGACCTGCAGTTTGCACTTGAGCACAGTAGCCGGCCGGTCAAAGTGACTCTGCCTGGCCCGATGACCGTCGTCGACTCGACCCTGGATGAGTTCTACGGGGATGAGCGTTTGCTGGCTCTGGCGGTGGCCGATGCTCTGAACGAGGAGGCCCGCGCTCTCGATGCACTAGGCCCGGCTGTCATCCAGTTTGACGAGCCAGTTTTCAGCCGCTATCCGGACAAAGTCGCAGAGTGGGGTATTGAGGCGCTTGACCGGTGTATTGAAGGGCTCAATGCTAAAACCTGCGTGCACGTTTGCTACAGCTACCCCATGCCCGGGGTGCCGCGGCCGATCGTCGATGCTTATCCCAGCATACTCGGTGAGCTGGAGTGCTCGAAGGTCGACCAGTTGGCCCTGGAGTTCGAAGCCTCCGGACTCGATCCTGGCCTGCTCACACTATGTCCATCCAAAACTGTTCTTTTTGGTTGCATCGACAACGGTGCGCTTGGATTTGAGCGTATCGAAACTGCACAGCAGGTTGCGGACCGTCTGCTGGCGGCCGCAGAGCACATGGCGCCCGATCAGATCCAGGT
>JABINT010000090.1 GCA_018698075.1 Acidiferrobacteraceae bacterium | reverse complement strand
TCTTCGTTGCCTTCTTCTTAGTGGCTTTCTTCTTCGTTGCCTTCTTCTTAGTGGCTTTCTTCTTCGTTGCTTTCTTCTTCGTTACGCGTTTCTTCGATGCTGCTCGTTTCTTGGTCGCCTTTTTCTTTGCCGCCATAATGGCCTCCTGCTTAGGGTTGATGTACGAACGGATCAGTGAGTGGATCCGGTATTGGGCTTATCGACACATCGCCTCTATCAGCGATACCACTTTGCGTCTCCCGTATACATTGACTTGATCATGATCTAATGAAACGAGGAAGCATACCGGTAAACATTAGGATAAGCACACTTCGCTTATCCCTTGAAAGCGAACTATAGTCATGCAAAGTTAAATGTCAAGCGAACCACGCCCTGTTTTTTTTGTATGTGTCAAGAGGAAAAAATATTTTACAAAAAATTTCGGCTATAAATCTTGCGCGAGAAAATATCCAGGCTCAAAAATTATTAGTAACAACTAGTAAGTAACAACGAAAAAATAGTAAGTAACAACGAAAAAACAAAAAGCTTAGTTAGAAAATTGAACCCTTACCATTGTTTTGCGGTATTAAGTCAGATTCTCAAGAGAGTTGCATAAGGGTTGATGGCGACACGAGTTTTAATGACCTGTAAATAGGGGTATCAGTAGTTCTAGGGTCTTTTTTGTGGCGCCAGTGTTTTGTGCAACCATAATTCGACCATTCTCACCAATTGTGGCTCGCAGGTTGGCATCTTTAAGTAAAGTGGTAAGGCAGATAGACAAAGCATCAGCATTTTTGATCTGATACCCCGCATTGTGGGCCAGTGCCAAGGCGCTGATCTCAAGAAAATTGCTCATGTTTTGCCCGAAGACGACCGGTACACCAACTGCACAGGCCTCAAGGATATTGTGACCACCAATGCCCCGAATAGGGATCAGGCTGCCACCCACTACGGCAATATCACCAGCACTATAGAGCGTAGGTAATTCCCCCATCGTATCGGCAATTTGAACCGCGACAGCCGGATCCAAAGCCCCCGTTTGCCGGCTACGCCGACTGATCTTGAACCCGGATTTCGTTGCCTGGCGCGATACCGTATCAAAACGCTCTGGGTGTCGTGGCGCGATGACCAGTAGCAGGTCTGGGAATGATTTTTGCAGTTTGGCCAGCGATTGCAGCAGTAACGCCTCTTCCCCTTCATGAGTGCTGCCGGCGATGACCACCGGCCGGTTAGGTCCCCAGTCTCGGCGCACAGCCTGCGCCACTTCGTTCAGGCTTGCGGGCAGGTGTATCTCAAATTTCATACTGCCGGTTCGATGAACTTTCAAGGCATCAACACCCAGTGTCAGCAGGCGCTCTTGGTCGGCAACCGACTGGGTTGCGAATACCGATATCGAATCCAGTGCACTGCGAATCAGCGGCAGCACCATCCGGTAGCCGCGCGCGGATTTTTCCGACAGCCGGACATTGGCCATAGCGACTTTGATATTCCGTTTGTTGCAGCGATTGATCAGGTTCGGCCAGATTTCGGTTTCCATCAGCACCAGCATTCGTGGCTGAATCTGATCGAGAAAGCGATCGACAGCGAATGGATAGTCATAGGGGATGTAGCGATGACAGACTTTGTCACCGAAGGTTGCGAACACGCGCTCTGCGCCGGTTGGTGTCATCGTCGTGATTAAGACGCGTGGCGGTGGTACTAAGTTCAACATCTGTTGAACCAGTGGGGTTGCGGCGTTGGTTTCACCCACCGATACCGCATGTACCCATATATCGTATGGTCGTGACGGATGAGCGCCGCCGCCAAAGCGTTCAGCGAGTCGGAATCGGTACGCTGGACTTCGCGCGGTGCGCAACGCCAGACGGATTAGCAGCACAGGCAGTGCCAGCCATAACAGCGAGGTATAGAAAATTCTAGCCACGCGTAGTCAGCTTAGGCAGGATTTGGTGTTGTTTCTTCGGCCAACCAGTCGCGTGGCTTGAGAAAATCTCGTGTCAGGCTTTCCTCGGGGCTTCCGGGTTGCGGCTTGAAGTCATAACGCCAGGCCACACGGGGCGGCAGGGACATCAGTATCGACTCGGTACGCCCGCCGCTTTGCAGACCAAATAAGGTACCGCGGTCATAGACCAGATTGAACTCGACATAGCGTCCACGGCGGTACAACTGAAAGTCCTTGTGCTCGACCGTAAATGGGGTAGTTACTCGCTCCTGTACGATCGGCAGATAAGCCGGCAGGTAGTGATCGCCAATACTGCAGGTCAGGGCAAAGGCGTTGTCAAAACCGCCCTCGTTGTAGTCATCAAAAAAAAGCCCACCCACGCCGCGTTGCTCATCTCGATGTTTCAGATAGAAGTATTCATCAGCCCAGTGCTTGAATCGTTGGTACAGATCCGCACCAAATGGGGCACAGGCTGTTTGGGCCGTGCGATGCCAGTGCAGCGCATCGGCGACGAAGCCGTAGGTCGGGGTCAGGTCAAAGCCCCCACCAAACCACCAAGTCGGTTTGCCAGAGGTTTCGGTGCAGAAAAAACGTACGTTCATGTGCGAGGTCGGAACAAAAGGGTTTTGTGGGTGTACCACCAGTGATACCCCCATCGCCTGGAATGGGGTTCCAGCAAGTTCCGGGTGCCGGGTAGATGCCGCGCTGGGCAATTCTTTGCCACGAACATGGGAGAAATTCACCCCGGCCTGTTCGAAGACATGGCCGTTGCGAAGAACACGGGTCCGGCCACCACCACCGTTTTCCTGGGTCCAGAGGTCTTCATGAAACCGCGCTGTATCACCATCGGCATCAGCCAGCTCACTGCACAGCTGATCCTGCAGATCGGTCAGGTAAGTTTTAACCTCGTCGATGGCAATCGGTTGGGACATGGCGATTGAAACTCTGGATGTCAGGAATTGCGAAGGATTTTGTTAGTGGCCGCATCGGTTATTGTGCTCGGTCCCAGCGCGACTCCTACGTGCCCGTCAAGAATACAATCAATCTGGCTGCCAAACTGGGCCAGAACCGCCAGCCCCCGGCGCAGGGGCGGTCGGCCGCTACTGTTCGCACTGGTAGACACTAATGCAGTGCCGCTTTCGTGACATAGCTTTTGCACCAGCGGATGCGCACTGACCCGTACTGCCACGGTGTCGTGCTGGCCGCGTAGCCAGGTCGGGGTGCCAGGGCGCGCGGGTAACAGCCAGGTATAGGGGCCAGGCCACGAGGCAAGCGGGCCAGCAAGAAGTTGTGAATCTGCCATGTCGACGAGACCGCGCAAGCGCAGTGGGTGATCCGCAACAACGATCAGCCCCTGACG
Organism: Acidiferrobacteraceae bacterium; assembly: GCA_018698075.1. Classification (GTDB taxonomy): domain Bacteria; phylum Pseudomonadota; class Gammaproteobacteria; order Arenicellales; family UBA868; genus UBA868. The sequence goes on along the minus strand of JABINT010000090.1, from coordinate 6,014 downwards.
CCACGATCGACGCTTGAGCGCAAGCACTCGACGCACTGCGGTTTGGTTCATGGGGTCGCAGCCTAAGCCGAAACAGAACTCGGTGGGATAGGCGATCACGCCACCGCTAACGACACAGTGCGCGGCGAGTGACAGATCCTTGGTCAGTTGCTTGTCGATTCCAGTGATGCCTGCAAAGCCTGGTTTTTGTCACGTACGGCTTGGGCGTCAGCCTCGCGTTGCTGAGTCAGGCGCACTGCCAAGTCTGTATCTGCTGTGGCCATGATCTGTGCTGCGAGGTAAGCGGCGTTTTTCGCCCCGGCCTTGCCAATCGCAACGCACGCCACCGGCACACCTCCAGGCATCTGTACCGTAGACAGGAGTGCATCTTGTCCGTTGAGCGGTCCGCCATCCATGGGGATGCCGATGACCGGTCGTATGGTCAGTGCAGCGACTGTCCCGGCGAGGTGGGCAGCAAGCCCTGCTGCGGCAATGAATACCGCGCAACCACGCTCATCTGCCTCTTGGACATAGCGGTGGGTATCCGCCGGAGTCCGATGGGCCGAGGTGATCCGCACTTCCCAGACAATGCCCAGGGTGTCTAGTGTGTCCAAAGTGTTCTGTACCGTCTTCAGGTCCGAGTCGGAGCCCATCAGTACTGCGACGAAAGGTGTAGTCATGTGATTGCGTTTTAAGGTTGAGTGGGTATCGTGTCATTTGACCGCGCGCCAGCCGATATCCGGCCGCCAGGCGGCACCACGCCAGTTGATGGTGTTGACCGTTTGGTAGGCCAGGTCCTGCGCCTCCTGGACGGTTTTTCCCAGGGCAGTGACACAAAGCACGCGACCACCATCGGTGACAATGTGATCCTCATCCTGGCGAGTCCCGGCATGGAAAACCTTGATGTTATCCGACTGGGCCTGTTTAAGTCCGCTGATCTGGTCGCCGCGCGCGTAATCGCCTGGATAGCCTTCGGCTACCATCACCACCCCCAGAGCAAAACGCGGGTCCCATATGGCATGATAGTTGTCCAGTTTCCCCGCCAAAGCGGCTTCGCACAGTTCGACCAGATCCGAGCGTAAGCGCATCAGGATAGGCTGGGTTTCAGGGTCGCCGAAACGGCAGTTGTATTCCAGCACTCGGGGGTTTCCCGATGCGTCGATCATCAGCCCGGCATAGAGGAATCCCGTGTACGGCATATTCTCATCGGCAAGACCTTTTACCGTGGGGTGAATCACATCATCCATGATGCGCTGGTGCAGCGCCGCGGTGACACGAGGTGCGGGTGAGTAGGCACCCATTCCTCCCGTGTTCGGCCCGCGGTCTCCCGTCTCGCGCGCCTTGTGGTCCTGCGATGTTGCCAGCGGCAGCACCTGTGTGCCGGCAGTGACACAGATAAAACTCACCTCTTCTCCCTCAAGGAACTCTTCGATCACTAACCGTTGGCCCGCGGCCCCGAAGCGTTGGCGTACCAGGATCTCATCGACCGCCTCCAGCGCTTGCGCTCGATCATGGGCTACGATAACCCCTTTTCCGGCAGCGAGACCATCAGCCTTAATCACCATCGGCACCGGACGTGTCCGAATCCAGTCACGGGCGAGCTGCGCGTCCGTAAAAGAGCGCCAGTCAGCCGTTGGGATTTTGTGGCGCTCAAGAAAGGCTTTGGTAAAACTTTTCGATCCCTCCAGTTGTGCTGGGCCGCTACGGGGACCAAAGCAGGCGAGGCCAGCATCACTGAAGCGATCGACAATGCCATTCACCAGCGGCACCTCGGGCCCAATAATGGTCAGGTCGATCTGTCGTTTCTCTGCAGCGCTAAGCAGAGCGTCGATATCATCAGCCGCAACGGCTAGGTTTTCGACACCTGCTTCGCCATCAGTTCCGGCGTTGCCCGGGGCGACGTATACGATATTGACCCGCGGTGATGAGGCAAGCTTCCAGGCCAGCGCATGTTCCCGGCCACCACCACCGACTACCAGAATTTTCATCTTCAGTGCCGGAAATGGCGCATGCCGGTGAAGACCATCGCCATCCGGTGTTCATTGGCCGCGCCGATCACTTCCTCGTCCCGCTGCGAACCGCCTGGCTGAATCACCGCGCGGATGCCTGCCTGCGCTGCGGCATCGATACCATCGCGGAATGGAAAAAATGCGTCTGAGGCCATAACTGATCCAGCGACTTCGAGGTTTTCATCGGCGGCCTTGATGCCAGCTATCCGCGCCGAGTAGACCCGGCTCATCTGCCCGGCTCCCACGCCAATAGTGCGCTGGTCAGCGGCATAGACAATCGCATTGGACTTGACGAACTTGGCAACCGTCCAGGCAAACAGCAGGTCGCGGGTTTCGTGTGCACTGGGTTCACGTCCTGAGACTACCTTGAGATCAGATGCTGTGACCCGACCCAGATCCTGTTGCTGTACCAGCAGTCCACCCCCCACCCGCTTGAAGTTCTGCTGTGCGAAAGCATCGGCATCAATGGCTTGAACCTGCATTACCCGTACGTTGGGTTTTGTCGACAGGGCGGCCAGTGCTTCACCCGTAAAAGTTGGTGCGATAATGACTTCGACAAACTGGCGCTTTAGAATCAGCGCTGCGGTGGCGCCATCCAGTTCCTGATTAAAGGCGATGATGCCACCGAAGGCTGAAGTGGGGTCGGTGTCATAGGCCGCCTGATAAGCATCCAGGCCCGTTGCGGCCACAGCGACGCCACAGGGGTTGGCGTGCTTCACGATCACGCAGGCCGTTTCGGCAAAAGCACTGACGCATTCCAGCGCTGCGTCTGCATCTGCGACGTTGTTGAACGAAAGCGACTTGCCTTGCAGCAACTCAGCTGATGCCAGTGTGCCAGGCAGCGGCTGATGCTCCTGATAGAACGCGGCCGACTGGTGTGGGTTTTCACCATAGCGCATGATCTCGCGGCGAGTGAACTGCAGGTTGAGGGTTGCCGGGAAGCTGTGCTCTTCATCCTTTGTCAGGTAGTTGGAGATCATGCCGTCATACTGAGCCGTGTGACTGAAGGCTCGCGCTGCCAAACGTTCGCGAGTAGAACGTGAAACGCCTCCGGTATCTTCGATCTCTGTCGCGACGGTGGCGTAATCAGCGTGGTCTACGATAACGGTGATTGCCGCTTGGTTTTTGGCTGCGGCGCGCAACATGGTCGGGCCGCCAATGTCGATATTCTCAATGGCCTCGGCCCGAGTACAATCTGCTCGGGCAATGGTTTGCGCAAAGGGGTAGAGGTTTACGGCGACCAGATCAATGGGTCCGATATCATGGGCGGCCATCTCATCATCATCGATGCCACGACGACCCAGCAGGCCACCGTGGATGCGCGGGTGTAGCGTCTTTAGCCGCCCGCCCATCATCTCCGGAAAACCCGTGTAGTCCGATACTTCTACGACCTCCAGGCCATTGTCCCGAAGCAACTGGGCGGTGCCACCGGTAGAGAGTATCTCGATACCAAGCGCCGCGAGCCGGCCAGCGAATTCGGCGGCGCCGGTTTTGTCAGATAGGCTGATCAGCGCCCGTTGAATGGGTATGCAGTCGTTCTCGCTCATGGTGTTTACTCATCATCGCAGTTAAAAAAGGTTCCAACCGGCCTGGCTGGACGTGTGCCGCACCTGCCCAGGCCTTGTTTCAGCTCAGCCCATACTGGGTGAGTTTTTTCCGTAGCGTATTGCGGTTAATACCCAGCATGCGGGCCGCTCGGGACTGGTTGCCCCCGGCCTGGTGCATCACAGCTTGCAGCAGGGGTTTTTCGATCTCGCCAATAACCAGTGGGTACAGGTTTTGCGCTTCTGTTCCTTCTAGGTCGGCGAAATAGACCGCCAGTGACTGGCGTACACACTCACCTAGGGGTTGGGCTCGGACGGGTTTCATGTTTCGCGGCAGGGATCGCGTGAGGTTAAGTTATCAAAAAAATCGGTAACCAGTGCCTGTTGGGCGCTCGGACTTGAGGCACGGTTAAACAACCGGCCAAAAGGGTTATGTGGGCTAAGCCGTGCAGCGTACCACTGGAAGTGCTTGCGGGCGATCCGCACTCCGTAGTCACTGCCGTAGAAACTGTACAGCGCGTCCAGGTGGCCACGCAGCGTATCGTATTTTTCCGCCAGTGGCGGATCACCTGGATCGTGGTTTCGATCCAGAAAACTACTGATACGCCCCAGCAGCCAGGGTTGTCCCTGAGCCGCCCGACCGACCATGACGGCATCGGCCCCTGTGGCTTGCAGGACCCGCCGGGCATGCTCAGGAGTATCGATATCACCGTTGGCGATCACCGGGATCGATACTGCTGCCTTGACCTCGGTGATGGTGTCATAGTCGATGGGGCCATGGTATTTGCATTGCCGGCTGCGGCCATGAACGGTCAGTGCCCGAATACCGGCTTGCTCGGCAATACGGGCGATTACCGGGGCATTTCGTGAGACCCTATCCCAGCCAGTTCGCATCTTCAAAGTGACGGGCACATCAACAGATTGAACCACCGCTTCCAGGATCCGTGCCACCAGTGGTTCGTCCCGCATAAGTGCTGAGCCCACCAGTCGCTTGCAGACTTTCTTTGTGGGGCAGCCCATGTTGATATCGATAATCTGGGCGCCACGGGCGACATTTTCCCGCGCTGCGCTAGCCATTTGTACTGGGTCTGCGCCAAGTAACTGCACGCTGATGGGCCCGGTCTCACCATCGTGTGTGGTGCGCCGGCGGGATTTTTCGGATTGGCGCAGATCGGGAGCCGAGGTCACCATTTCACTAACCGCGAGTGCGGCGCCGTAACGCCGTGCCAGTGTGCGATAGGGTTGATCGCTAACCCCGGCCATGGGCGCGGCGAGTACTCTTCCGGCTAGTGTCAGATGGCCAATAGTGAGGCCGGCCAGGGGTTGGTTGTTGACAGTGGGATCAGGCATGTCAGGAGCGCACCACGCGCGCACTAAAACCACTTGCTGCAGGGTCCGGTTGGGCCAGTATCAGTGTGACAACGGCGCTGCGGTCGCCGCCAATGCGCACGGATTCATCAACGACGCTAAATTCACGTGGCAAATAACTTCGCCGGCCCAGCACCTTTCCGGATCGGCCATTCAGCGTGAGTTCGAGTGCGGGATAGTCTTGTGCACTATGGCTTCGGTTCTGCAGGTGGATCCGTACAATCAGGGCCTTCGGTAGGTGTCGATGCAGGTCTATGCTGGTATGAGTTACCACGATGGTCGGGCCCGTTAGGGTCTGGGGTAGTTCACAATCGGTATAGCGGCACAAGGCGTTAAGGGCCGGCCGCGCTGAGGCAACACTGGCGATTTCTTCTAGCAGGCCAAAGCGTACCTGGGTGAAGAGCGCCAGGCACGCAACCAATATACCAGCCAATGGCCAGGCCCACCCGGATCCCTCAGTGGGCGTATTTGCCTGGCGTGGGCGCGCAGTCAGTGCCTCCGTGGGGTTCGTAGCATTGAGTCTGGGCTCGCTGCGCCCGCCCAACATAACATCGAAGCTCTCCCAAACCGGCGGTTCTGATGTGGCGCTCGGTGCCGGTTGTGCCTCGTCCCCTTCTGGACGCACGCCTGCCCCGGTCACGCGCCGGGACTTAAAAGGTCGCAAATCAGGAGTTGGCGTCACGGTCGAACGTTCAACCGTATCAATCGGTTGAGCCAGCTGCGCTGGATTAGCGACCTGATCGATGAGATTCCAGGCAGCGTTGAAGACTTTGCCACAATCGCTACAAGCCAGTAGCCCAGAGTCTGATTGCAACTGCTTTGCGGTAACGGCGAGTACCGTGTCGCAGTAACTGCAACGGGTTTGCAATGAGGCGTGTGCGGCAGTGGTCATCGGTCGGTTTCAGCCAGCGGTGCGTTGTCCCTGCAGCGCGACCCAGTCATCACGCTGCAAGAGTCTGAAATTGTACTGTGCAAATGCCTGCTGCACCCGATCGGCCTGCGCTGGTAGCACCCCGCTCAGAATCAAAGTACCGCCCGGGGACAGATGCCGATCGAGGGTCGGTGCCAGGGAAATAAGCGTGCCGGCAAGAATGTTGGCAAGCACTATGTCGTA
>JABINT010000136.1 GCA_018698075.1 Acidiferrobacteraceae bacterium | reverse complement strand
CTTAAAGCGCGCCCGGGCGACAGAAGACGCCACTAGGGGCATCATACGGGTGAGAAGGTGCGCAGGATGGGGTGCTGCAATGCCGGCCTGCGCCAGCATCAGCCGGAGCAGGTTAGAGCCCGAGCGCTGCTCACCAACAATAAACACGGCTTTCATACAGTTAAATATAGCAGGGCAGAATATGTGCAACACACCATCCAGTGAGCCCAGCCACTAACCCAAAAGGATATGGCGTAACGCAAATGAACTCATGTTTTGCTACAGTAAGCGCCCACACCAAAACGGACACAAGCTATGTATTATCGCGTAACGACTTATGGATTTGATGCTGCACGACGTGATGAGTTTTTGGAATTTGCTGATTCACTGCGTGACGAGTTGAGCGCTGTCGACGGCCTTGAGGCGGTACACACCGTAGAGATCGGCGAAGGTGAAGGGATGATCATCGCCCGCTATACCAGCGCCGATGGCGCCGAAGAGGCACAGCCACAGATCCAGGGAATTATGGGGCGCATGGCACCGTTCCTGACATCAATGCCCCAGGTGAGTGCCGGCGAAGTCATCTGGGAGATGTAGCAACATCCCGGTGCCGTTAAGCCCAACAAATAACAGGAGGCTTTGACGCCCACCCACTGAGAGCACGCCACGAAACAGCGCTCACGCAGCGTAGACGTGGTGATGCGCATACTGGGCGCTCTAGATCTTTGCGCAGCATAGACTCGGACCCCGCCATCGGCGGGGTTTTTATTGCCCGAGCCCCAGCGCTTTGGGCGCTGCTTTTAAAAAATCCCCGCGTCCAGGCCTGCCGTCATGGCCGCGCCCAGATCACGACACTGGCCGACAAAATCCTCGTGCCACTGGCCTTTACAGACCAGTGCTTCTTGTACCGCCCGCCAGCCCAGGCCCGAGGCTATGGATTCGACCGCGCGGCGGGTACCAGTGCCGTCGAGCCCGGCACGGATACACAGCGCATAAGGCAAGCCGCCGGTGTGCTCAAGGCAAGGGTTATAAGTGCGGTCGAAAAAATCTTTCAGTGCGCCGCTCATATAACCCAGGTTCTCGGTGGTGCAAAGTATCAGCGCGTGGGCTTTGATCACATCTTCAGCAATGGTATCGAAAGGGCTCTTGAGGATCAGCTCAACAACGTCGGATTGAACAGACTGGGCGCCCTCTTTAATGGCCTCGCGCAGGCGTACGGTGTTGGGTGAAGGGGCGTGCACCACCACCAGTAATCGTTTAGCACTCATGGTAGAACCATTGTGGGTGCCCCTACCGGTGCAGGCAAGTAACCCGGTGCAATAACCGTGATGCTCGTCAACAGGCGCATTACCCACCGATAACGCGGTGCCTTTTTAAAACGAGCACTGAAGAAAAGTCCCGGGGCTGGCCCGGGACAAATTACCGAGGAGGAAGGAGGATGTACAACTAGACTTCTATATTATCAAAAAAGACCATAAATTTCATCAAAAATTAATGAATTTTCTCTTTGTTTTTAATATCTTCCGATCAAATCTCAGTATCCGGAAATACATCAATCACTTATAGAAAAAAGCTGGAAATGACTTAACCCAGGCGCGGCATATTCAGCCCTACGCAAGCCTAATAAGCCTGGCGAGTCTTTCTTAATTGGGCATTAATGTGACGGCGCGCACAGACTGCACAGCCGTGCCGAGCCAAAATGCACTCACTCCTCCTCCAATGAGTTACTTGCCCGGGTCCGCCCGGGCTTTTCTTTGCCTACCGCCTTATGGGACACGAAAACGAGGGCACGAAACGCCCCTTGCATTGGGTCATTAGCTTTTTGCTGTTATCAAACAGGCATCATCCGTAGTCATTCAAGATAAAGGTGGGGCATACGGGGTGAATACAACACTGTTGCCAGTCTCCACTGGATTATCTGACATCGGGATCGGGCGGTGAGTTGAAGTCCACCACTCACGAAATACCAGTAGAGCTAATTTGGTCTGTGATGAAAATCGGCGGGTAACCCTGGCTCAACATCTTCGACCATGACCATCGGGAGGCCCTGGCGGGTAAGCATCACCGGTATGCCTTTTGCAGCGAGCAGTCGGGCTTGGTGATGTTGCTGCTTGCTCCCGGTCACAAACTCAAGCTCTTTTTTAGTCATCAAGCGCATTAGATATCCCACAACTGCTGCCAGGACAGACGCTTGGCATCCGTCCCGAACTTCTGTTCACATGTTACCCATGCGTCATCAGGTACCGCCAAGGAGCCATTGATGCACTGCCCCAGGTAGTCCCCAGTGTGGCCGGAATGTTTCGAACCATCATCGCCTACAGCGTTAACACTGATGATGAGCTCGTTCTTAAACATGTGGCAGATTAAAACCTTACTGCCATCTCCAGATCCCCAATTCACTCCATTGGGTGGCGGGTTGATGTAGGTGGTTCTAATAGTCACACCTCCAGCATTCTCTACGATCTCCCCAATCCCACACTCCGAGTCCAACAGGGTTACACCAGTTAGGTCGGTCAGTGCTGCAAAGGTATTCTCCTGTTGCTTGACTGCTGTCTCTGCATCAAAGAAATCATCAGTCATGGCCTTAGTGATGCCCGCCATCTTTTCCTGAAAAAATCCGGTGCTGGCCACCGCGAATGCCGTGATTGACAACCCCAGCAACAAAAACAGGCCCAAGGGAATAACGAATCCACGCTGTTTGCTGTTAACCATTTGCATTCCTCACTGCCGTTCTACGGATACGCCAGATCAGGTCATTAACCTCGCCAGTTTGAACATGCGAGCTGTGTATGTTTGGATCTGGGTTGGCCATGAGATTGAACTCCGCTCTGGCCTGAGCCTTGGCGGTGTAATCCTGATAGGCCGGGATGGCGAGCGCTGCTGAGATACCGATGATGGCACCCACAATCACCAGCGCTAAGCGTTGGTTAGGCATGACATCAATAAGATTGGCTTTGTACATGGGTTTTACCAGGCGACACTTGCTCATTGTTTTTGATCAAGCAACTGCATGAAAAAATGGACCAGCAACAAAAAAAGTACATAAGCTCCAAACGGAAAGAAGATCAGGCCTATCGCTACGACGACGATGTAAGTCTTTTTTACCAAGAGGGCGCAGCACTTTTGCGAAAGGTGAGTGAACGGGCATGATCAATCGTTGAACTGATGCATGCCCAGTCACTTATGATGTTGAACCTTTGCTACTGCAAATGCCGTGATCGACAGGCCCAGTAGAAGGACAAGAACCGGCGGCAGAACAAATCTTGCCTCTTCTAATTTTGCAAGAAAAGCTTCTTTGTTTGCTCACTGTAAAATTCCTTTCTTTCCTGAAGGCCTGGTGACGCTACATTAAGCGCGCCACCAGGATTACTTCTAGCACCAGTTGTTGACTACACAACCGAGACCGTCCGCAACACCATCATCTTGCAGTTCCCAGATGACACCACTTGCGTCGGTCGCAGTCGGGACACCAGTCGGGGCGAGTTGTACAAATACTCCGTCCAAGTCGCTGCCATCATCCTTCCACGTGACAGTGATAACTCCACCCGTTATGTCAACACCATGAGTCGTGGCGCTTAGTGTCTCCTCGGAAAGGTTGAACGCAGGAGCAGTGTAGGCGGCGATAAGTCCACCGTTGATCTGCATCGCAAGGGACACATCGGTCTTGTACTTACTGGCAAGCAATACTGCCTCAGAGAACTTAGCCTTGGCTGTGTAATCCGAATACGCTGGAATGGCCACTGCGGCGAGAACACCAATAATCGCAACAACGATCATCAATTCGATAAGGGTAAAACCCTTTTGTTTTCCCTTCTTTTGCTCCAAACGACGGAGATGCGCTAGTAACATTTTCATAATTTTGCTCCTTGTGTTTTTGCTGCCAGTACCGCTGTGCATGCTTGCGCAGTGATCGACAACATT
>JABINT010000072.1 GCA_018698075.1 Acidiferrobacteraceae bacterium | reverse complement strand
TCCTTCGGTAAAGCCAAGGCCACCGGACCCGCCGGTACCAAGCACCCCTTGATCTTCCATAAGATAAGTAGCACTTAAGGATCCGCTAAGTCTCTTATCGGTACTGCTGCGACCAAGCGCCACCACCACTGCATCGCTTTTAGGGGCAAAGTCGCGCTGATCGGCATCACTATCAAAGGTATTGTTGGTCAATACCCCGCCGGTTAAGTTAAAGCCCAAGGCAACTGGTTGATCGATAAAGCCATATAGACCCCCATCGGCGAGCGCCATCACAGGATATGCCCCGCCCTGGTGGGTTTTATCGGCCATCAGGCCAAAAGATAGGGCCTGAGTGCTGTCAAGGCGGTCTGTTGCGACTCCTTGACCTAAATGCCAGTCCATCCCGTTAGGATCATTAAAGCTCATGCGCCACTGTACGTCTGCCAGGCTTGGGTTCATCGGGTCGTAGCCATTGGCCGAAAAAGCATAGGACAGACCGTTATTGCTCCCTAAGGTGTACTCATGGCGCTCATAGCCATCTCGCATCCAGGTATTGAGCACGCCGGCATAAGATGGGGCTAAGGTAGCAAGGGGCATCTGAAAATCCCGGTCATAGCCATCAAAGAAGGTCACCGACTGCGTGGTTAAAGAAGATAAGGCCGGTGAGACCTTAAGGTGTGAGGCCGATAACGAGTAGATCTTGTTGTTCTTACCCAGGTACTTCTTGCCCAGGGGCGATAACGCCCGGTCTGCCCGAACGAGTCCCCAGCCGTAGACAGGGTCAACACCCTTTTTACCCAGATCCTGGGCCGTTTTGAAGATGATGTTGGTGGTCGAGCCGGCACGCTTTTTCAAAACCGGCCAGTAACCGTGCAGTAGTGCTACCACACCGGTGACATGTGGGGCCGCCATGGAGGTGCCAGACATTGTCCCGTAACCCCCGTTGCCAAGGCCAGCATAGATGCTCTGGCCGGGGGCGACGACGGTGAAGTACTTGTACTTATTTTTCTTGATGCACTTGGTGTCTTTTTTCGCCTTAAAGCAGCCAAGCCCAGGCCGATTTGAAAACGAGGCAATTTTGCGATTACTTTTAACTGCGCCCACGATGATGAGATTTTTCAGCTTGGACCAGGCCTGAAAATTGGTCGAGAACTGCTGCGTTTCAAGTTTGACTCCGTGATTCCCCGCAGCTCTGACAAATACCATCTTCTTGTTCGCGGCCGCTCCCATCATGCGAAGAGACGAAAAGTCTGCCAACATTCCAGCGGCTTCCGGGCCATAACTCATGTTAATGACTCGGACGCCCAGTTTTCTTGCCTTGTTGACCGTAGCCGTTTCGCCACCTACCCACCCATTATCATCAAACATGCCAAAGCTGTAGATTTTGGCCCTGGGTGCAACCCCCACCATGCCGTTTTTACCGACACTGCTTGCGGCGATAGTGGTAGCGACATGGGTGCCATGGCTGTCCCAGTAGTTGTAAGTGCCCCCGCTGCTCTCGTAGTTAACACAGCGACCCTTGAGCTCTTTATGGGTGCAGCGAGCGAGGCCATCCATTACGCCAACTTTGACATTCGTTCCCTTTTTCTTAGCGTTTTTGTGCAGGGTCTTACTGATGCCAATATGTGACAGGCTCCATTTGTAGGAGCTTCCAGCATGAGAATTATCCGGCATGCTAAGGGTCATTAAAACGACTATAGCCACGATCGCGACGGAAGAGGAAATCATCCGCCGGGCATTTTTCTGCAAGGAGCCTATCGGTTTTAGTTGCGTGATTGACATAGCCAACTCCTTATTGATAACCCCATGATCCTGCCCGGTGGCCAGTGCGACCAAGATACTTGTTTGATTATAAAGGCGCTAATTTACATTACCTGGATTGCTCAGCCAGTAATCATACTGCGCCCAAATACAATCATTTCTGTCTCCGGTCGGGCATCGCGGAGATTGCTTAACGATAACCGAAATAACAGCCTCTTAATGTGATCGGCATCACATTGAGCAAGAATCAATTATTACGTGGGATAGGCAGTGAGTCTGCCGACGTCTTTAAAATTACAGACTGGCTGCTATGGCGCAATGGGGTGTTACCATCGCGACTGCCTGTCATCGGCAGAGGGAATTTACAAAGGGTGGGAGGTGATGGATCTTTTAGATCAGCCGCACTTGGAATCGCCACAGTTCAGGCAGGTCATGCAGCCATCGAGCAGTACGGTGGCCTTGGTCTGGCATTTGAGACAAAGTCGAGCCTCAGGCGGAAAGTCAGGCGCGTCAGACTCCGTTTCGGTGACGGTTTGAGTGCGATACTCAAATTCCCGGCGTTTTTCGTCAACGAGCTTTTGTTGGTGCTCGTCCAGTCCGTCGTCGCGAATCATACCGATCATGCGCATATGGCTGTCAATAGCGTCACCGATCTCAGCAACCAATGACGGCGTGTACTTGCCACCGCGCTTGAAGTAGCCGCCCTGGGGGTCAAATACGCTGCGCAGTTCTTCTACCAGGAAGGTGACATCACCGCCCTTGCGGAACACAGCCGAGATAATTCGGGTCAGCGCCACGATCCACTGGAAGTGATCCATATTCTTGGAATTGATGAAAATCTCGAACGGGCGGCGCTTTTCGTAAGGTGTCTGGGGATTCAGGACAATATCGTTGATGGTCACGTACAGCGCATGGTCTGATAACGGTGTTTTGATCTTGTAAGTGCTTCCCACCAGTGTTTCGGGTCGCTCGACCTTTTCATGCATCTGTACCACATTAGCTGGCAAGCCCTCAGTATCCGCCAAGATGGTTGCAGCATTCATCTTTTCGGGGGCCGGATCTGACCGAGTCGAGGAGACAACCTCAAATTCAGATATCTGTTTGCCAATTTTTATTGCCATCAGGATTTTTTCTCAGCGCAGGTTCAATTTTAAAATTTGCCGTAATAGCCTTCTTTCAGAGCATCAAAGAGGTTAGCCGCAGTGTGAGTTTCCCCGTCGTATTCGATTTCCTCGTTGCCTTTGGCTTCAATCACCTCGCCGTCGTCAAGGGTAAAACGGTAAACCGTGTTCTCCAGATCCTCTTCCTTGACCAGCACGCCCTGGAAGACTTCTGGGTTAAAACGAAACGTGGTGCAACCCTTGAGTCCCTGCTCATAGGCATACATGTATATGTCTTTGAACTCTTCGAAGGGAAAGTCGGTAGGTACATTAGCGGTTTTGGAGATTGACGAATCAATCCATTTTTGTGCCGCTGCCTGCACATCAACGTGTTGGCGTGGGTTGATATCGTCGGCGCTGATGAAGTAATCGGGCAGGTTGTTATCGCCCTTGGCGCCGGGACCCGCCTTCGAATTGACCAGTTCGCGATAGGCGAGCAGCTCGTAGGAGAGTACATCGACTTTTTCCTTGGTTTTGCGTCCTTCGCGAATGACGTTGCGGCTGTAGGCGTGTGCAAAAGAAGGCTCAATGCCGTTGCTGGCGTTGTTGGCCAGAGATAAGCTGATGGTGCCAGTGGGCGCGATCGAGGTATGGTGACTGTAACGCGCGCCGTGTTCGGCAATCTTATCGGTAAGCTTTGAATCAAATTGCTGCATGTAGCGGCTGTACTTGGCGATCAGGATCGAGCCGCGGACCTTGTCGCCCACCTTATAGCCGTCACGGGCCATTTCTGGGCGTCGGGCAAGCATCTCAGGGGTGATGTCGAAGGTGTCCAGCATAATGGGCGCCGGCCCTTTCTCCTCGGCCAGCTCGATCCCGGTTTCCCAGCCGACCTGCGCCATCTCGCGGGCAACCCGCTCGGTGAATTCCAGGGATTTCGACTCCCCGTATTTCATCCGCAGCATGGTCAAAGCTGAGCCCAGGCCCAAAAAGCCCATGCCATGACGGCGTTTGTAGCGGATCTCCTTCGCCTGCTGCTCCAGCGGTAGGCCATGAACCTCGACCACGTTATCCAGCATGCGTGAAAAAATGCTCACCACCTTGCGGAACCGATCCCAATCAAAGTGAGCGTCAGCGGTAAAGGCCGACTCAACAAACTGCGTCAGATTGATCGAGCCCAAAAGACAACTGCCATAAGGCGGCAGGGGCTGCTCACCGCAGGGGTTGGTGGCACGGATATCTTCGCAGAACCAGTTGTTGTTCATTTCGTTGATACGGTCGATCAGAATAAAACCGGGTTCGGCGTAGTCATAGGTCGAGGCCATGATCAGGTTCCACAGTCGCCGGGCCGGAATAGATCGGTAGATTTTGCAGGCAACCTCGCCGTTTTCATTGGTGCGGTAGCCTTCTGTCACCGGCCAGTGACGCCAGGTAACACGGGTATCGTCCTCGGCCAGGTCCGATTCGTTAGCCGGGAATACCAGATCCCAGTCACGATCATCTTTGACGGCCTGCATGAACTGGTCTGTAATAAGGCATGACAGATTAAATTGGCGCAGGCGGCCATCCTCGCGCTTAGCCCGAATAAAGTCTGTGATATCCGGGTGGCTAATGTCGAAGGTGCCCATCTGCGCACCGCGTCGTCCGCCGGCCGAGGATACGGTAAAGCACATGGCGTCATAGATATCCATAAACGACAGGGGCCCAGAGGTATAGGCGCCGGCGCCGCTGACAAACGCCCCCTTGGGCCGCAAGGTTGAGAACTCATAGCCGATACCACAGCCGGCCTTCAGTGTCAGGCCAGCCTCATGAGTCTTGCCGAGGATGCCGTTCATCGAGTCTGGAATAGTCCCTGATACCGTGCAGTTGATCGTGCTGGTGGCCGGCTTGTGCTCGTGTGCTCCGGCATTGGAGACGATCCGTCCAGCCGGAATTGCCCCGTTTCTAAGTGCCCAGAGAAAGGCGGTGTACCACTGCTCTTGTTTTTCGGGAGTCGTTTCGGCATCGGCCAGCGCTCGCGCAATACGCTGGTAGGTGTGGTCTATATCCGCATCCAGCGCCTCGCCGGACTTGGTTTTTAGCCGGTATTTCTTGTCCCAGATATCAATAGATGCACTTTGGAAGGAGATGTCGTTTCTCGGGCCAGAGGCGGTTAAAGTGCTCGCGTTTTTCATTCTTTTATGTCTGCTTATCTGTAGTTTTCAGGGCAAAAAACACCCCCGGAGTCGGTGCACACTGCAACACCGATTCCGTCGTGACCTACATCATCCTTTATAGTTTTGGAAAGTTTTTCATACGCCACTAATTTTATTATTTATGGGTGGGTCTGGTCAGTAGCACTACATATTGTGGCGTTGGCGAGAGAATACGCCCAACATATAGGGAGGTCAAATTTTTCTGGTCACAGTGCTAAGAGCAAGTAGAAAACGCATCTCGGTTCAGACAGTCAGGCGACGGTAGATGTCCGAGACCCGAAAGGGCAGTCGGTGGACGTTGTCTACCTGGGTGTAATTCACCGCGCCGTACATGTGCGGCAGATAGTCGCGGGCCTCGCGGTCTATAGTGATGCAAAAGGGGTGGATACCGGAGCGCTTCGCTTCTATCAGTGCTTGGCGCGTGTCTTCGATACCGTACTCACCGCGATAGCCGTCGTAGTCGTCCGGCTTGCCATCCGAGAGAGTAATCAGCAGGCGGGTTCTTGAGGGCACTTTGTTTAGCAGCATGGTTAGGTGGCGAATAGTAGCGCCCATTCGCGTGTAGTCTTTGGGCTCGATGCCGGCAATACGCGCCTTCACCGTATCCGAGTACGCTTCGTCCATTTCCTTGATACGGTATAACTCACAGCGTTTGCGGGTCATGCCGGAAAATCCATAGATCGCGTAACGATCACCGAGAACCTGCAAGGCCTCGCACAGCAGCACGAGACACTCACGCTCGGCATCATTGATCCAGCCCTTGGTTGAGCCGCTGACGTCGACCATAAAGATCACGGCAATGTCGCGCTCAGACCGATCAAGGCGCGAGAGTACGCGATCGCTCATTTCTTCCCCACAAAAAGCGCTGACGCGTGCATCTACCAAAGCATCCAGATCGATCTCATCCCCGCTGCGCTGGCGGCGCGCCCGGCGTACGCTGGCGCGCAGGGCTTCGAAAGTGCGGCGCAGTTCAATCACAGAACCTTTATATTTTTCAATGGTTTGGGGGTAGAAACTCCCCTCGCCCATCGGCATTTGGAGCTCCCGCAGCACACACCAGTTCTTGCGGTAGTGGCGCCGGCGAAAATCCCACTCATCGTAGTGATAGCACGGGTTTTGGGGGGATTGATTGGGCTGCTCGCCTTGTGGGCTTAACGACGGCTGTTCCCGGGCGTCGTAATTCGTCGTGCTGGTTGGCGCCAGCGCTTTTGTCGGCAGTTGGTCAAAGTCGAGCAGCAGGGATTGCACCAATTGATTCACCGCGGGTGGCGCGCTCGTTGATTTGCCGTTGATCTCAATAGAAAAAGGCACCGGCCCGAAGGCGTCTTTGGGATCGTCATCGCTGATGATCTTAAGCTCTTGGGCCGTATTGCCCTCCAGCGGCTG
>JABINT010000122.1 GCA_018698075.1 Acidiferrobacteraceae bacterium | reverse complement strand
CGGCAGCTGCGGCGGTATACAGTGAAAGCGCCCGCATGGCCTCAATACGACTTCTCATATCGAGCAACATGCGCTGTACATCCGGGTGGCGAATAATGGGTGATCGCTCGCTACTGGCAGCCCCTACTGCTCGGCCCTGGACTCGCTCGCGAGCAAAGTTCAACGCCCTCTGGTAGGCCCGCTCGGCGATCCCGTAACCCTCGATACCCACCGCATGCCTGGCCCGATTCATCATAATGAACATGTACTCCAGGCCCCGATTTTCCTCGCCAACAAGATAACCCACTGCGCCACCTTGGTCGCCATAGGACAGCACTGCAGTAGGACTGCCATGGATGCCTAGCTTGTGCTCCAACGAAACGCAGTAGACATCGTTACGTGCACCTGGCTCACCCTTTTCGTTCAAAATGAACTTAGGCACAATGAACAGCGATATCCCTTTAACCCCTTCTGGAGCTTCAGGAGTGCGTGCCAATACCAAGTGAATGATGTTCGAACTGAGGTCATGCTCGCCGTAGGTAATAAAGATCTTCTGTCCGCTCAGCCGATAATCTCCGTCATCACCGGGCACTGCACGAGTGCGTACTGCTGCAAGATCTGACCCTGCCTGCGGTTCGGTCAGATTCATGGTGCCGGTCCATTCTCCAGACACCAGCCGCGGAAGGAACAGCGCCTTTTGCTCTTTAGTACCCTTAAGAAAAATGGCTTCGGCCGCAGTCTGCGATAGCATCGGGCAAAGACCAAAAGCCATATTTGCCGCATCCCACATCTCCTGTACCGCACAAGCGACCGTCTGTGGCAATCCTTGACCGCCATACTCAGGATCCAGAACCAGACCCGTCCAGCCTGCTTGGGTGAACTGGCGGTAGGCTTCTTTCCATCCCTTTACGGTTGTGACCTCACCATTAGTCACCGTTGGCCAGGTTTCATCCCCAGCTCTATTGAGCGGAGCGAGCACGTTTGATGCGAATTTCGCGGCCTCATCGAGCACTGCATCGACAAGGTCTGTAGTGGCGTCCTCACAGCCCGGCCAGGACGCAATCTCTTCAAGATTTGCCAGATGCTTAAGGGTAAAACGCAAATCTTTTAATGGGGCGATATATTGAGACATACGGGATTCCTTTGTCAGCGAGAACTGTACAAAACTGGTCGAGCTTTCAGGGGAAATTATAGATTGACGTTTACGTAAACATCAATCCGTCCAACCCATAGCGTTAAAAAGTTGTCGCTATACCAAGAATTGCCTTTCCAACTGCTAAGTCCGGGCGCACCCATCAGCGCAATACTCCGCGCACAAAGGGCGACTTCTAGATCAGCGGTTGGAAAATCGCGACCCGTCAGTGACTTCCTGGACACCCTGCGAAAGACTGCCCAATGCCCTGGTTACCCAAACATTTCAGTTCGTGCACAAAGGTGCAGGTTAATTGGTCGCCAAGGAGTCCCTGATAACCTGGTTTCTGTCTGAAGATCAAGCATACCCCTTGGAGGGCTCACGTGTTTAGCTTATCTT
This sequence comes from Acidiferrobacteraceae bacterium, assembly GCA_018698075.1. Classification (GTDB taxonomy): domain Bacteria; phylum Pseudomonadota; class Gammaproteobacteria; order Arenicellales; family UBA868; genus UBA868. The sequence goes on along the minus strand of JABINT010000122.1, from coordinate 12,236 downwards.
TTAACAACAGGCCATTGCCGTCACAGGCAAAGACCAGCGGCCCCGTAGGATTCAAACTTGTCGCCCGATTCCCCGTCTAGCCGCAAAGGAATAGCCCTTTTCCACTACTGCCTTGGGTGTCGACACATCTCGCTGAGCATTGCTCCCATTTTGGAAGACTTGCTCTTCCCGCATGGGATCGGTTATTTTTTCGTTATGCCAAAGTATCCGAAGTTACGCGTTGGGATTCCTGTGATCGACAGGACTGACTCCCGCCGGCGATTTTCGCCCAATGCTAGCGGCCCTGGTCGCCCTAAGATGTCGCTGCAATGGCGTGTCGGGGTCGCCACGCTTCTACTCGCCCTCAGCACTGGATTAACCGCCGCAGTTGCCGGTGAGCCTTTGGCGTGTAACGACGTGCGCGCCCGGTTCCAGATCAAGCAGGGTCAACTGAACACTCGCACTCTTAATTTTTTTTTATTCGATGCGGCAGACCGCGGCTGTATCAGCATTGCCAAAGAGCTGCTCTCCCGTGGAGCCTCGATCAAGGCGCGTGACCAGTTTGGAAATACAGCTGTTGCGCGGGCAGCCCAGCATGGGGAGAAACAATTCCTCGAGTTCCTGCTTGATCAGGGAGCCATAGTAGACCCGACCAACGTCCGCGGCAGTACTCCACTTCTTCAGGCTGTTATAGAGAATCGCCGCCGAACCATTACCCTTCTTTTGCAGCACAGTGCTGATCCAAACGCAATAAATAAGCGCAAAGTAACACCCTTAATCGCGGCTGCCTACAACGGTAACTTTCTAATTGTGAAATCATTGCTTGACGCTGGTGCAAGCATCGGCGGTGTCGATGCCACTGGCAAAGGCGCCTTGGTTTATGCGGCGGCGAAGGGGTTCAGCCGTATTGTTGGGGTTTTACTGGATGCTGGAGAATCGGTTGACTCGCGTTATGGCTACTCCTTGACTGCTTTAATGTGGGCGTCCGGGCACACCAATGAAGTGCCCCCGTCCGACGGCGCGAAAACGGTAAGTCTGTTACTGGCACGAGGCGCCGATCTAATCGCACATGATGATCGCGGTCGGACGGCGCTGATGATCGCTGGCCAGCGCGGTCACAAACACATTGTTGAACTTCTTCTGGGCCATGGAGCAGATCGGACCATGACTGACAATGAGGGCAAGACTGCCTGGGACCTTGCTACCGATCCGGAACTGAAAGAACTACTATTGTAGGTAGCATCTATTGTAGGCAGCATCTTTTACGGCCGAATCCCCATCCATCGCCTAAAATGACTCTCTACAGGTCAGCAAGATATTCTGCCATTGCCCGAATTTCTTCATCCGAATACGCTCCCAATAGCGCACTTTTCGCTGGCGAATTCAGCCGAACCTTATTTTTGAAATCCTGCATCGTTTTTTCCAGGTACTCCACCTGTTGCCCTGCCAGCCGAGGCACTCGGCTATCGCCTTCAAACCCACCCCGGTGGCATTGGACACATTGCCCGGATACCAGGGCTTTTTCACCTGCTGACACCTGATCTTCAGATGCGCTGAAGCCCATATTCGGCCAAACTGCCTCGGAAAACATCTGGGAGAGTACTTTCATGTCATCACGTGAGAGATCAGCAACCATCGCAGACATGATCGGGTTGGCGCGAAGGCCGGAGTTGTAGTCTTTTAGCTGCACATAGAGGTAGTAAAAGTGCTGCCCGTGAATGACGGGTATGGTAGGGCCCAAGGGGAATCCCTGAGCGCCGTGACAGCCCATACAGGTCGCGGCGCTGACACCGGATTGCGCCACAGCCTGGGTAGAGAGCTGCATACCTAGCAGCATCAAAGCGACGGTTAAAATTTTTCTCGCCATAATCGAGCGCCTAGAGAATCGTCGATGGACAAAAAAAGGGGCCGGCACTGGGCCGGCCCCTTTTACAGCGTAACCGACTATCGGCTTACCTTAATCGGGCAGCGCGAAAGCGATAATGTTGTTGCCGCGCTTGAAGTTCAACTGTACGTTACCGCCGGCCGCAACCACTATGTACTGCTTTCCATTCACGGTATAGGACGAGGGAGGTGCATTTACGCCAGCGCCTGCCTGGAATTTCCACAGCACTGAGCCAGTTTCCGAATCGTAGGCCTTGAACAGGCCGTTGCCTTCTCCGGCAAACACCACACCGCCAGCAGTTGCCATAATTCCACCAATCATTGGCTGCTGAGTCTTTACTTTCCAACGGATGTTACCCGTGTCGTAATCAACAGCCGTTACGTTGCCCCACTGCTCCTCGTCGGCAATGACTTTGAACGCGCCACCAAGCCACAACTTGCCTTCCGGATACGGTGAACTTTCCACGTGGTAAGTCATTGGCTGGTGCAGATTGATGGCATAAGTCAGACGCAGGTTTGGATCAACAGTCATAGGCGACCATTCGACCCCGCCATTCGCCCCAGGCAGCATCCGCTCCCCTTCGGCAGTCGGTAAGACCCACATATTCTCCTGCGGCACCATTGCCTCCGAGTGGCGGATCAGACTGCAGTCATCAGCCCGATGCACATAGACATGGCCGGTCTTGCCGCCGTGCAACACACCAGGCACGCTATTACCATCGTTATCCATGACATCAGTCAGAATTGTTGGGCTAACTGCATCAAGATCCCATACATCATGTGCGATGTACTGGAAGTGGCAAATATACTCACCAGTATCCAGATCCACGGCGATTAGAGAGTTCGTGTAGAGGTTATCCCCCGGTCTCAGAGAACCATCGAGGTCTGGCGAAGGGTTACCAGCTACGAAATACGCCCGATTGTTGACAAGATCGATTGATGGGTTCTGCCAGACACCACCGCCGAGCGTTTTGTACGGATCGCCCTGGGCCTTGAGATTATTCTTCTCTGCGTCGATGTCGCGCAGCATATCGCGACCGGTCGCGTCGTGGGTCGCCCAAACACCAACCGAGTTTTCCGGCGTTGTGTGAAAGTGCCACAACAGATCACCGGTCTTCCAGTCGTAGGCCTTGACGAAACCACGGATACCATATTCACCACCGTTGGTGCCGATCAGAATCTTGCCATTAACCGCTGTCGGTGCCATCGTTTCGCTGTATCCCAGTTCGGGATCACCAACCTCGACATTCCACAGAAGTTTTCCGGTTTTGGCATCCAATGCCAATAACCTAGCGTCCAACGTACCCATGTAGACCATGTCGCCATACACCGCGACACCGCGGTTATTTGGCCCGCAGCAATACGTCGTAATCGGTCCCATCTTATGCTTGTAGTGCCAAATCTGTTCACCAGTCTCAGCATTCAATGCGTATACATGGTTAAACGATGTTGTGACATACATCACCCCATCGACAATGATCGGGCTGGTCTCCATCGATTCGACAACTTCGGTCTGAAAAATCCACGCTGGCCGCAAATTCCCCACATTAGACGCATTGATCTGGCGAGCAGGATAATATCGAGTCTGCTCGTAATTGCCGTTGGTGTGCAGGAAGTTGTTCCCATCTCCTGCCGCGCGGTTCAACATGTCCTGAGTTACGGTATGCATATCGCCATATAAAGTTCCGGATCCCGTCTCAGAATGGGCCGCCATTGGCGCCATTGTCAGCAGTGCCAGAATGCTCAAAAACGAAGCACCGCGCAAATAGTTATTTGTCACTCTCATACTCTTAAAGCCCCCTTTTTCGGCTGTTGGCGATGCGCTAAATCTAAGGGCAAAGGCCCTTCCACGGTCGCCTGAATTCTTACCAAATTCTCTCATTGCCACCTTAGCGCAAACTGTCGTCCGGAGCAAGCAACGCCCCGCGATGGCTCGTATGAATCTGCGCCTTGAAATAAGTATATACCATATCAAAAATATGGATTTACGCAGTCGTATCTATCGCATACTTACGAGTGCTCCTGATGCAAAGCTAATACAGCAGTATCTAGTAGTGGCATCGATTAGTTGGGGGCAAAAACACTGGCGCCAAAACCGTTGGCTCCAATAATCTAATATACGCAGATGCACTCATCGAACGGAATCGAAGTCAGAAACCTTTCTTTTAGCTACTCTGGCAAACCCGCCCTCGCCGACGCCAGTTTCCAGGCCCGGGCCGGAAAGTTCACAGGGCTGCTTGGGCCCAACGGTGCAGGTAAATCTACGCTGCTATCCCTCCTGACAGGGCTCTTGGGGCGGGGCAGGGGCGAAATTTCCATCGACGGCATCGACATACACAAACACCCACGCCAGGCCTTGGGGCGGGTCGGGATCGTTTTCCAACAATCCGCGTTGGATCTAGACCTTACTCTCGAACAGAATATGGTTTACGGGGCGGCTCTGCGCGGCTGGTGGGGAAAGGACGCGCGCTGGAAAATAAATCAAGCACTTGAACTGATGAATATTACTGACCAGCGTCGCGACAAAGTACGCGAACTCAATGGTGGGCACCGTCGGCGCCTGGAGATCGCTCGAGCCCTGGTTCACCAGCCGGCGGTCCTGATTCTAGATGAACCCACCGTTGGGCTCGACATACGGACGCGCAATGAGCTCGTTACCCATGTACACCAACTGACCACTAGTGAGAACATTACGGTCCTGTGGGCATCTCATCTCGTTGACGAGATTCGCGAAACGGATGACCTGGTAGTACTGAACAAGGGACAGGTGTGCAGCGCTGGTCCAGTAACTCAACTATTGCAACAATATGCTTGTCCCACTGTGCTATCGCTGTTCGAACGCCTGACTTGCACCGACCAGAGTCTCGCTGACTAGCGCCGTGATAACGGATTCTCGACACCCTTATACAGTTGCGCTTGCAGCCATTATCTGGCGAGAGTCGCTTCGCTTTATTCACCAGCGGACTCGATTTATCGCAGCCCTGGTCCGGCCCCTGATCTGGCTTCTGGTATTCGCCGCTGGCTTTCGCAGCATCCTTGGTGTATCGATTACACCTCCCTATGAAACCTACATCACCTATGAAACCTACATCGTTCCCGGTCTGATCGCCATGATCCAGCTGTTCAATGGTATGCAGAGCTCGCTGGCACTGGTTTATGACCGGGAAATGGGCAGCATGCGCCTGCTGCTGACGAGCCCCCTGCCCCGCAGTTACCTGTTATTGGCTAAACTGACAGCTGGAACTATGATCTCAATATTTCAGGTATACGCTTTCCTGCTGATAGCCGAACTTACAGTAATCGACATTCCGGCCGCAGGGTGGTTTGCGCTGGCTCCAGCATTGATCGTGAGCGGACTGATGCTCGGGGCTATTGGCCTGGCCTTGTCCGCAACGATTCGGCAGTTGGAAAACTTCGCAGGAATAATGAATTTTGTTATTTTTCCGATGTTTTTTCTGTCATCAGCACTATACCCGCTGTGGCGTATGCGGGAGTCGAGCGAGTTTATTTTTTGGATCTGCACGGCCAACCCATTCACTTACGCTGTCGAGCTATTGCGCCACGCGCTTTACCTAAAGCTAGATACACAGGCATTGATAATCACAACCAGTTGTCTGGTGCTAATTTTCACATTCGCTGCGTGGCGCTACAATGCACCACAGATAGCATCCCGCCAGAAAACGAGGGGGATTTCCAAGAAAAACTGATGGATATCGACTCTGACCCAGGGCACAGCGCACGGGGCCAACGTAGCGTGAGAGGAGAATCAATGCGCCGAAAGTCACACATGTTTGCGGCCGCAACCCTGGCCACTGTGCTTTTTCTTGCAAACGCTGGCCTTGTTCTTGCGAAAAATACGGGGCTTCGTTTCGTGGCAAACGAGAAGAGCAGTACCATCACAGTGCTAGACAGCAATGACGAGATAATTCGAACATTCCCTTCATGCGCCCGACCCCGTGGGATGCACTTTACCGCGAGCCGCGAGGCGTTTTTGGTTGGTTGTGCTGACGATGACGTTATCGCAATCTATGACATAGCAACACAAGCGCTTGTAGGCCGAATACGCAATGTGGCCGCGCCCGAGACCTTCGACTTACACCCCAATGGTATTCATCTGTATGTTTCCAACGAAGAGGACGCTGCAGTCTCAGTGTATGACATAGGTACCGGCCAGTTTTTAGGCGAGTTTTTGACCGGCGAAGAACCTGAAGGAGTCCAGGTTACCTCGGACGGGAAACTGGTTTTCGTCGCTTCTGAAGCTGCTGACCTGGTACACGTCATTGATGTGAGCGCCGGTACCGTAATCAAGGACATTCTGGTCGATACGCGTCCGCGACGCTTCGCATTGACACCAGATGAACAAGAGCTCTGGGTATCTGCCGAACTGGCGGGTATGGTCAATATTATCGATGTCACTTTACTCAAACTCACCGGAGATATTGCATTTCTACCTACCGGCTTTCGTAAAGAACAGGTTACCCCGGTAGACCTTTTGATTACGCGAGATGGGTCACGCGCCTACGTTGCACTTGGCAGGGCCAACCACGTAGCAGTAGTGGATGTGGCGTCGCGAAAAGTCATCGAGTACATACTTGTGGGCCGACGTGCCTGGGGGCTCAGCCTGACCCATGACGAGAAAAAACTCTATGTGGCGAACGGCCTGTCCGATGATATATCGATTATCGACACAACTAATCTTAAGGTAATTAAATCTATCCCCGTAGGCCGGGTGCCCTATGGGATACTGATTGATGACTATTAAACCTTGGCACATGGTACTGGTGCCGATGCTTGCACTCTGGTTGGGTGCCGGCGCAGTTTCGGCCACAACTGCAACACAAGACTTTCAGTTTATTTACCTTTATCGCGATGATGACAGCACTTATCAAAGGCACCGGGCGTACACCGGCCTCGTGCTACGCAACCAGCAACGACCCCTGCAGGGGGTCAAAACAGCCCTGCGCGAGAGCCGAGTCAAAGGTAGGCGATTGGGGCTTCGATTTACCCTTAACGAGCAGGCGTTGAACCCTGGCGAGTCGGCAGTCGATGCAATCCATACTTCATTTAATGATACGGGAGCCACTGTCTTTATTGCCGACCTGCCGCTAGCTGAGGTTTTAGAAATTGGACAGTCGTTGAAAGATCAACCAGTAATTGTGCTCAATGCCCGACATGCTGATGACATACTACGTGGGTCAGCATGCTCGCCAACTCTTTTTCATACTATGCCCAGCCATGCCATGTTGATGGACGCACTGGCGCAATTTCTTTCAAGTAAAAACTGGAAAAGGGTTCTGATACTCCAAGGAGACGCGCCGAATGATCAACTACTGGCCGATGCCTTTGCCAAAGCGGCGGCTAAGTTCCGCCTTAAACAAGTTGATCGGCGCTCATTTGTGCTGAGCAATGACCCGCGCATTCGCGAGAAGAACAACGTCGCCTTGATTACCAGCGGGGCACGCGTTGATGTAATCTTCCTCGCCGACTCGGTTGGTGAGTTTGGCCGCTACGTACCTTACCAAACCCAGAAACCTACTCTGGTTGTTGGTTCGGAAGGATTGCATGCGGGGGCCTGGCACTGGACCTGGGAACGGTATGGGGCACCACAGTTGAATCAGCGCTTCGATCGCGTTGCCAAACGCCGCATGACCGACACCGACTATGCCGGTTGGGCCGCGGTAAAAACCATTGTGGAAGCGATTACCCGAACCAGTTCTATCGAGCCCTTAGAAATCAAACGGTTTCTGGTGTCAAACGATATGACATTTGATGCCTATAAGGGGGCTCCGGGCAATTTTCGCCCGTGGGATCACCAATTGCGCCAGCCGTTATTGCTACACCTGCACAACGCTGTGGTCACGCGCGCACCCCTACCGGGATTCTTGCACCGATCCAATAACCTAGACACGCTGGGAATCGATTCAGCCGAGTCAAACTGTCGGATGTAACACCAGTTCTATGCATATCAACGAACGATAAACAACCCTGACAAACCACGATCTTCAAGGCCCTTGCACCCGTAGGGATAGCGGCCAGGTTTGATCGGAACAAAAAAAATCTCGACTTCGGCCTCAGTCTCAAATTCAAGCTCATTCAGTTGTGCCGCCTTGATTTCGAGACCACCAGCCTCAACCTTGCGCAACCAGATATTACGAAAAAATTCGTCTGCCCTGAACGCGCACTCCTCGATCCCGGTGGATCTGATCTCCAGTTTATAGGCCTTACCGGTCTCCATCTGGTATTCGGTCTGGGAAATACCAAATCCGTCTTGTGTGGCGAGCTCCAACTCTGGTAACGCAACCGGGCGACGTGACAGATTACCCTCCGCCATGGCTACTTCCCCGACAGCCATTACCGACATCAGCATAACAACGGTGGTGAGCATGCGCATATTTATGTCTCCGCAAATGATGTTCTATCAGGGCCTTTAGCTCGCTTTAGTTGCGATGCAACTCCAGCGCCCTTCGATCCAAATCGAACATAATTACCCTGGTTGAAGAATTCGAGTTCGCCAGGCCTCGATTACCTGTGTATCCAAGCGCTCTGCTGGGTTAAGGGGAATTGGCATATCCAGGTCGACTTTACCCGGTGCGCCAGTCAACCGGATGATCCGTTGCCCCAACTGGATTGCCTCACGCAAGTCGTGGGTTACAAAAATCACTGTTGTGGAGTGTCTGCGCCATATCGATAGCAGCAGCAAACGCAGTCGCGCAGCTGTCGGCTCATCGAGCGAGGCGAATGGCTCATCAAGCAACAGTAAGTCCGGCTCGACTACGAAAGCCCGCGCCAAAGCAAGGCGCCGCTGCATACCGGTAGACAAGCGCTCAGGATAGGCGTGGCAAAAATCCGTCAGGCCGGTCAGACTAAGCAGTTCACCGACATCGGCCGTACTGGCCGATCGATCCTTGATAAGAGTGAGGTTCTGCTCTACTGTCCGCCAGGGTAGCAGCCGGGGGGCCTGGAATACGTAGCCGATAACCGGTTGCTGGTGTTCCGATATGAGCGGTAAGTGAATCTCGCCATCGTAGTCATGATCCAGGCCCGCTAGTACGTTAAGCAACGTTGTCTTGCCACAGCCTGACGGGCCGGTAATACACGCGAACTGACCGTGCGTAATTGTGAGTTTAATTGAAGCTAATGCATGGTGTGGCGGTGCTTGTGCTACCCCCGGAAAAGTTTTTCCCCGCAAGTTGACCTGTAGGCTACTCATCGGCGCCACCGGTTTAAGGTAATCTCAAGCGGCCGCAAGCCGAACCATTCAATAATCTGAACAACCACGATAAAGGCAATTGAGTAGGCCAATATGTTCGCCACATCAAACATTTGGAAAAACACACTTAATTGAAACCCAATTCCGTTACTTCTACCCAGCAGTTCCACAACCAGGACGATCTTCCATATCAGCGCAAGCCCCGACCGCACTGACGCTAACAAGTAAGGTGAAAGCTGGGGCAGTATGACATGACGTAAACGCGCCATACCATTAAGACGATAGACGCGGCACATTTCGTCAAGGTCGCGGTCGAGTGCACGTGCTCCTTCGCGTACCGTGACAACGACATTGGGAATCTTGTTGATAGCTACCGCCAGCACCGCAGCAATTTCAATCAGACCAAACCAAACGTAACACAGGATGATGGTAACAAGCGCGGGGAGATTCAAAAAGAAAATCAGCCAACTATCCAGAAAACGGTTAAGGCCTAATAACCGACCCATTGCTATACCAACCGCTACTCCGATGGACATTGCCAACACGAAGCTCGCCGCCACCCGAGCCAGGGTCACAGCGAGATGATAGAGAATCTCACCCGAGCCTATGCCCTCGATAAGGACACTGAGAACCACCAACGGACCCGGCAATACCCGACTGTCCGCAAAACTTGCCCCAAGATGCCAAAGGCCCAGCAACACCAGTAACGATATCAACGACCACCACAGATTTGCCGGAGGCGGCATAGGGGTCTTAAAAAGTCCAATCGGCCCAGAAGGTCCCAGGCGCAAGACTGAGTGAGTCGCCGACGAGTCGTTTGCCGCCTGTCTTAGCCATGACTGCAAAAAGATTTTTGGCTGCCCTACGCTCTTCAGTGCCCCAGTGGGCCGGAATACCGGTACGGTAGCCAGCTATTAACGCCTCAAAGACCGCATCTTCTGCGGCCTTCATCCGAGGTCGAAGCCGCTGCCATTGTGTTGTTGATTGGGCCAACAGAGCCTTGGTGGTACGGCTCGCCTTGAGAAAACCGATCACGTCCTCGTGATGATCTTCGGCCCAACTGGCGCTGAACGCATAACCAAGCATAGGCACCGGATCAACAATGCCCAAAGCTGCAGCGGTACCTGCTACAGCAACGACTTCGCGTAATCCTGCCGCCTTGAGCCGAGCGTTGTAATGCCAGAAATTAACCGCAGCGTCGACCCCCCCGGATAATACTTGCTGGTTGATTAGGGGCGGCGCACCAAATACGCGTTCTACCTGCTGGTCCAGATCCAGATCATATCGGGCCTTCGCAAGCGCTTTAAACAGTACCCAACTCTTATCCACCGGTCCGCCAGCGATGCCAACCCGTTTACCAGCGAGGTCGGAAAGGTTCTTGATGGTCGAGTCCGGCGGCACCATGAGCGCGCCCACCGCCGCGGAATACGGCGCAAAGGTGAAATCTGCACCGGCTGCCCGCTGGCGTGAGACCCAGATCCAGTCGGTCACGATCATGTCGACGTCGCCAGACTGTAGAGCAACACTGGTGGCAAGTTTATTAGCCAACGCTACGATGGTCAGATCGACCCCTTCGGCCTCAGCAAAGCCATTATGCACCATGGCATCGAGCTCCCAGTTGACAGTGCCAAACTTGAGAACCCCAAGGCGAATCTCGCCCGCGCCAACAAATTGTGAGGGCAGAAGTAACCCGAAGAGCAGCCAACCCAACCGCACAATAGGTCGTCGCATAAAATTTCTGGCATTCATTGTGATTCCTTCTCCGAAATTGTCGCAATTAAAATTCCGATCTAGGGTCGGGTCTCCCGTGCCCTTCGATTCAGACTGTACTCTCAGGAGCCTTACGGGAAGATACAGCATCGGCTACGACACACAGAATCTCGAACATCATGGTCGCTCCCGTCAACGCGGTGTTACCACTGGGATCAAACGGTGGTGCAACCTCAACCAGATCGCCACCTACCAGATTCAGGCCCCGACACCCTCGAATCATCAACTGTGCCTCTACAGTACTGAAACCGCCGACTTCCGGCGTACCGGTACCTGAAGCATAGACCGGATCCAGACCATCTACGTCGAAGGTGAGGTACGAGGGACCCTCACCCACTACACGATGAATCTCTTCAATCACAGCCTTGACGCCCATCTCGTAGAATTCGTCCATATAGATCACCCGCATCCCCGTTTCATGACTGAACTGCCACTGATCAAGATCGTTCAGTGAACCGCGGATGCCGATCTGGATGGTGCGTTTCGGGTCTACCAGCCCTTCCTCGACCGCACGCCGGAAAGGTGCTCCATGGTGAAATTTTGAACCCAGGTAATCATCTCCGGTATCGCAGTGGGCGTCGAAATGTATCAGTCCTACCGGAGCATCCGCGGCAATCGCCCGCAGGATTGGCAAAGTGACTGAATGATCGCCTCCGGCGGAGACCGGAACGATGCCATCTGAATTAACTCGAGCGAAGAACGCCTGGATTTCGTCCAGGCTTTTTTCCAGGTGAAAAGGTGACTGTACCCAGGCGTCCCCCAGGTCTGCCACAGCACATATGTCATGAGGGGCTATGCCGCTGGACTGGTTACGTCGGCGCATAAGGCTCGACTGGTTGCGAATTTCACGTGGCCCATGCCGGGCTCCAGGGCGATTGGTCACACCGCCGTCAAAGGGCACCCCGATGAGACCGATGTCGACCCCCTGCCCCTGCCAGGTTTCCTGATAGGGCGCACGCATAAAGGTAGCCAAGCCCGTGTAACGTGGGCGCTGGATTGGATCCTCGTAGGCCTCGTATTGATACATGAATCCTCCTTTCAGGAAACCTATTTAATTGAAGCAACTCTACAAGAATGCCCTTTTTGATGGTAACTGTGCAACCCCATGGCAATACTTAACTGCACTCAGCGCGCGATCGAGGGCTCGAGCTAAGACCTAATCAGCCTAAAAACACGATCATGCATAATGTCGCATGGTCAACGTCTCTTTAAACTCATGCGGTCAATCAACAACTAACTGATGAATAAAATACTCTTGGATGCCGGCCCTCGAGACCTGTTGCTAGATCTTTTTTCCCATGCCGTGGCGCGGGCCGATCCATCAGGAAATATGGCCGGTTCGCTTCCAAAACCCCCCACAGGGAAAGTCGTAGTCGTTGGCGCCGGCAAAGCG
>JABINT010000046.1 GCA_018698075.1 Acidiferrobacteraceae bacterium | reverse complement strand
CGGTTGGTACACCCCCCGTGAGATGCTGACGTGCTGGATCGCACTTGACGATGTCTCAAAAGAGAGTGGCACGCTTGAGTTGATCAAGGGATCACACCGATGGCACAGGCAGTTAAATCCCGAAGGCGAATTTCATGACCCATCCGATTATCAGAAAATCATGAAGAAAGCTGCCGACCGGGAGAAACAAGACACGCGCGTGACCTACGTTGAAGTACCGGCAGGAGGCGCCTCTTTTCACCACGGTTGGACCTGGCACGGTTCTGGAATCAACGGCTCGTCCATCGAGCGACGCGCCTTGGTGTTACACGGTATGCCTTCCAATGCACGATTTGTTCCAGGTCATCTGAGTGACGGAACAGGGCCGGTCTACGGCCGCTATAAACATCTTAATGACTGCGAGATAGACGAGAACTATTTCCCCATCTTATGGCAGCAGGAAGGATACCGGACTCCTGAACTTGAGGCGATCATATCTGCCGCTGCCGGGTAGCCCGTACCCCACCAGTCGAATCGACCCGGCAGACACAAACCTACCATCGTCCGCTCGACAAGCTCGATCGATACAAACTTCAATCGGATACGCTGCGAATATCGACATCACTTAGCAGGCGCCAGCGAACTCTCCACTGTTTAAGAAAGTCTTTTAATTTACACAATTGGCTATCACTCACTGCCAACTAACCAATTGTCGGTTTTCTGCGCCTTTAGAAATGTAGCTGCGATTCCTTGGTAATAGCGAGCTTGTGCCAGTTGAGTCGATAATCTTTTTCGTTAGGTCAGAAATGGTTTAACTCTTAGAGGGAAGGTTTCATATATTTTTCATACTCTTATCAGTTTATTCTTTTTAGTAATCTAGTTTCATTAAAACATTCCAAAACTGGAAATCCCGCAAAAAGTTAATGTAAAATGATTGTCCATCTGAGTCGATATCGGCGCAGGTGCACCAGCTTAACTCGGTGCGAAGTCATGCTCAGGAGGTACTGTTTCACTTCCGGCGACGTGGTGTACGCAGACCTGGATAGTGCATAGTGTCTCCCGACACTAACCCACAAAAAGGGAGTTATGCAATATGAGTCCTGAAGAACTAAGGGCGGTAATCGATGCCGCCGCAAACGCAAGCATGGAGGCCTATTACTGGTGGGCCACAGGCATAATGGTCTGCATTCACGCAGGCTTCATGATGTACGAAATGGGTCAGTCCCGAGTCCGCAATGTGCTCGCCTCTGGTGTCAAAAACATCCTGGCGTTTGCTTTTATCATTCCAACGTTCTTTTTGTTCGGCTGGTGGCTTTACTGGGCCTACGGCACCGGGAATATCTTCATTCCAGATGCTAGCGCAGAATTTGCGCAGTATTACGTGCCCTGGAGCGATGGCATGGGGCCGAACCTGCAAGACCAAGCCTCGGGTGTTTTCTGGGCGGCATTTGTGCTGTTCTCCGCGACCACGGCGTCGATCGTTTCTGGTTCTGTCATTGAGAGAATTCGAATCAGTTCCTGGATAATCCTCGCAACGCTGGTCGGATCGGTGGTGTGGATTATTGCCGCTGGGTGGGGTTGGTCCGCCGGTGGCTGGCTGGTCACCGATTGGGGTTATCACGACGTCGGCGCCGCTGGGGTGGTGCATATGATCTCTGGCTTCTTTGCGCTGGGCGTACTGATCAACCTGGGACCACGGGTCGGGCGCTTTAACGCCGATGGATCAGCCAATGATCTGCCCGGGCATAGCATACCAATGACCATCGCCGGACTGATGATCATCATCATTGGGTTCTTCGGTTTTCTCGGCGCTTGTCTTCTCTACCCCGCTCCGATGGCTGGCTCTACTGCTGATGCGGGCTGGCTTACTATCTACGGAGGCCCGGCTACGCTTTCATCGTTTGCCTTTAACACGCTGATGAGTTTTGCCGGTGGCATCATAGGGGCGTACTTCATCACCAAAGATCCCTTCTGGATGATGTCAGGCGCACTGGCAGGAATCTTCTGCGCAGCGGCGGGCCTGGACCTTTGGTACCCCGGCACTGCGTTTGCGCTTGGGTTCCTGGGTGGTGTCGTCATACCTTACGCTCACAAAATGATCACCAGTTGGGGCATCGACGACGCGGTGGGCGCAGTCTCTGTACATGGTGTCTGCGGTTTGATTGGCGTTTTGGCGGTAGGCGTACTGCTAGGTGGCTACCCACCCCTTACTGAGGGCGGGGAGACTATAAGCTTCACCGGGCAACTGGTTGGCGCGATCGCCATGGGACTGGGAGGCTTTATTCCAGGCTACGTTGTATCGTGGATCCTGAATAAATGCGGAATCCTCAGAACCTCAGACGCGGTACAGCAGATCGGTGTCGATGCAGAAATACCGGTGGCTGCCTATCCTGAGAATATGCAATCCCGCGACTACAGCTGACATTTAACGGATTAACAAATAAACAGGAGCAACAACCATGTTTGATTCAAGTCCAATTGAGTCGTGGGAAGGCGCAGGTGCTGTGTTCAATAGCGCCGGCGGCGGCAATGTGTGGATCTGGGTAGTAATCGCAGCAGCGCTATGCATTATCCCGATTATCTCCGCGATTCGCCACGAAAACGAGATTGAGAATAAGCACGGCTAAGTCGATCAGACTCAGCTAGCTTTGATGATTGGAAACGGCCTG